>NZ_JBQSYL010000001.1:0-224238 GCF_052379245.1 Glutamicibacter sp. AOP12-B1-11
AGGTGGGCCACAGCGTTCCCTCATCGAGCATCGCCACATCGTTGAATCCGAAGGTCAGGTAGCGGGCCTCGAACTTCTTCGCATCCTGGATGAAGCACAGCACCTTGCCATCGAGCGCGTAGGCGGGCATGCCATACCAGAGCTTTGGCTCCAGTTGCGGCGCGGTGGCGGTGATGAGTTCGTGCAGGCGCTGGGCCAGTTCCTTGTCCGTACCCTCGAAGGAGTCGATCTTCGCTTCAAGATCCTTGCGCGCCTGCTCCTGCTTCTCGGCCTTGGTCATGCGCTTCTTCGGAGCCTTTACCTCGGCCGCGCGTTCCTTGATTGCGGCCTTCTCGGCGGCGCTGAATCCCGACTGGTCTGTATCCGGCATGCTTTTCTCCTAGGAAACCTGGTTGATGCGAACCATATTGCCCGAGGGATCGCGGAAGGCGCAATCGCGTGGCCCCCACGGCTGGTCCACGGGCTCTTGCAATACCTCCGCACCGCTGGCGCTCAGCGATTCGAAGAGCGAATCCACGTCGGGAACCGAAAGCACCAAACCGCCCAGCGCACCCTTGGCGATAAGCTCCCCGAGGGCAGCGGCGTCTTCTGCGGAGCGCCCCGCGCCCGGAGCGGAAAGCACCAAGTTCAGCCCGGGCTGACCCGATACTGCGAGGGATACCCATCGGAACCCACCGTGAGCCACATCGGAGGCGACCGCTAAACCGAGCGCGTCACGGTAGAAAACCAGCGCCTCATCAACGTCGAGAACCGTCACGGGAACATACTGCACACTAATATTTGTCATGATTTCAGCCTAGCGGCGGGATTTCTGCCCGGCTTCTTCAAAACTGCTCAGAATCGCGGCGGACGCAGCAGGATCTTGGCGATGCAGGCGGGAATCTCTTCCGTCGCCGAATGCTCGCGCTCGCGGTAGGCCGAAGGGGACTGCCCGACCACCTCGGTGAACCGGCTGCTGAAAGAACCCAGCGAGCTCCAGCCGACCTGCATGCAGGCATCCGTCACCGACACCCCGGCGCGCAGCAGGTGCATGGCCCGCTCGATACGCCGGGTCAGCAGGTAGGAATACGGTGTTTCGCCATAGGCGCGCTTGAACTCGCGGGAGAAATGAGCGGGGGACATCAGCGCACGAGCGGCCATGGCCGGCACGTCCAGGGGGTCGGCATACCTGCGGTCCATCAGGTCGCGGGCCCGGCGCAGGTGGGCGAGTGTCTGCAAATCCATTTAGGCACGCTTTCGGAAGACCAGATACAGCCCCAAGAGCACGCAGCACAGGTAAATTCCGATGACCGCAACCCACCCGGCGGTGAAGCCGCCAGGGGAGGAGATCAGCGCGCCCATCAGCAACGGGCCAAAGGTGAATCCGGCGAATTGGCCGGCCGAGACGATGCCGGTGGCACTGCCCAGGGAAGCCGCGGGAACTGCGCGCAGCAATGCCGCCATCAGCACCACCGAGACGCCCAGCGCCGCCGCACCGTGCAGGATCACCGCCAGCCACAGCAACCAGGCCGAGTGCTGAACCTGCGCTTGCCAAAATGTCAGTCCTCCGGTGGTAGCCAGCAGCGCCAGGGTGAGCAGCAGTTTCGGCGCGGAGACCCCGCGTCCCATCAGCGCGCCCCAGCCGATGCGGGCGCTGACCCCGAAGGCGCCGGCCACCGCGGCGGTCAGTCCGCCCAGCAGCAGTGAAAAGTCCAACTCGCGCACCGCGAAGAGCGGAAGGTACACGTTCGTCGCCTGCACCCCCAAGCCGTTGACGAAGCCGAAGACGGTCAGCGTGACGACGATGAAACGGGTGGACGGGCCGGTAGCGGCTGCCGAGTTCTCCCGCTTGACGCTCGGGGCGGCCGGCAGCATGGCGGTGGCGTTGAGCAGCTTCACCGCGAGCACACCGAGCACCCCTGCCAGCACCGCGCCGGCCAGCGAGGCGCCGCGCCAACCCACCCAGGCTGCCAACAGCGGGAACCCCAAGCTGCCTACCAGCTGGCTGACCTGCACCCCGGATTGCTTGACCCCGGTCCAGGTGATGCGCTGGGCACCGGGCACGCGTTGGACCAGCACCCGGTTGGTGACCCCATTCGGGAATGACTGGGCGAATCCGGCGAGCATCGCGGCGATCAGCAATACCGCGTATCCGCCGGGAAGCGCAACGAGCGCCAGCGCGGCCGCGGCCAGGCCGAAGATGATGATGAACAGGGTGGTGTCTTTTTGCCGGTCCGCGAAGGAGCTGAAGGCGGCGTTGCCGACAGCCGCGCAGCCGAAGCATACGGTAGCCAGCAAACCGAACTGCGCCTCGCTGATGTGCAGGTCGCGGATGACAAGGTCACTGGTCGCGCTCAACCCGTAGGTGAACAGCGGTGCAATGCCCACCGCTGCGAGGAGTACCAGCAGCAGGCCGGCTCCGGGTTTGGCCATATGCCGTTGCATGATGCTCCCTGATTTGTGCTTGTCCGTCCTTAGTGTTGCATATTGCCTAGCTGATGTGTCACAAAAAAGACGTGAACGCTTGGGTGGCGTTGATCGCGCGAATAGTATTTGGCAGGTGAATACTTTTACCGTCCGTTCAGCCCGTACCAGCGATGTCGCCAAAATCAGGGATCTTGTCCGGCCCTTGGCGGTGGACCGGATTCTGCTGGATAAGGAGTCGGTGACCTATTACGAGTCAATCCAGGAGTTCGTGATCGCCGAAGACGCAGGCGGGGAGGTAGCCGGCTGCGGCGGCCTGCACGTGATCTGGGAGGATATCGCCGAGATCCGCACCCTCGCCACCGACGCCCGGTACCGCGGGCAGGGGGTGGGGCATGCGCTCATCGAGGAATTGCTGCGCCGGGCCAAGGCCGTCGGAGTTTCCCGGGTCTTCTGCCTGACCTTCGAGGTGGCCTTCTTCGAACGCCACGGGTTCACCGTCATGGAGGACCAGTCGGCGGTAGACCATGAGGTGTATCAGGAACTCTTGCACTCACGGGATGAAGGCGTCGCGGAATTCCTGGATCTGGCCCGCGTGAAGCCCAATACGCTGGGCAACACTCGAATGATCTTGGCCTTCTAGTCCATCGAGTCGAAGCGCGCGCGGAAGAACAAGTAGATGGCGTAGGCCAGCAATCCGACGCCGATAGCCGCGAGTACCGGTGGCCCGAAGCTTTGCTCGCCGATCGCCTTCAACGCCCCGTCCACCCCGGTGGCCTCGTCGGGGTCCTGCTGGATCGTTGAGCTGATGAACAGCAAGCCGAGGGCCGCGAGCACCAGGGCCTTGGCCACATAACCGATGGTTCCGCTGAGCTTGATGGCGGGGGAGAACTTTGTTCCGCCCGAGGCCGAGAGGTCGGCTAGGAACCTTCGGGTCACACCCTTGTAGGCGTAGTAGCCCGCCATGGCGATCAGCGCCAAGCCCAAGAGGATCAGCGCGATCCGCCCGAGCGGATGGCCCATCAGTTCGGCGCTGAAGCTGCTTGCCGTCTGCCCGGAGTCGCTCCTGCCGCCGAGCGCGTAGCGGCCGAAGGTGGCGCCGACCACGATGAAAACCAGGCCCGTGGCCACATATTTGAGCCGGTCAAAAAGCTTCTCCTGCTCGAAAAAAGCCTGCCCGAGATGCCAGAATCCCAGCAGCGCGGCCCCGGCGGCGCAGACCCACAGCAGCACCTCGCCGAAGGGTTGCGCGGCAAGCGCCTGCAGTGCACCGCTCTGGTCGGCTTCCGCCGAACCGCCGGTTGCCAGGAGGACCGCGAGCAGGCCCAAGACCCCATGCAGCAGGCCGTTCGCGGCGTAGCCCAAGCGCGCGGCACGCTCAAACCAGGGGTGATCGGCCGCCATGCGGGCGGCGTGAACTGCGTCGGCTGAACCTTTCATAGGCACAGCATAAGTTGGCAGGAGGCCGAATGCGAGACACGGCGCGCACCGGGTCAGCTTGGCAGGCGCACCCCGGCTGCATCGTCAATCGCCAGCCCGTCGCGCAGCAGCCCGGCCAACGCGCGTTCACGCTGCTCGAGCGGTGCCTCGAGTTTCCCTAGCGCAACGAACTTTGCGTGCTCCTGGCGCGCGAGGTCGGCGAGGAAAGTCTCGCGCCGCACTGGTTCTTCGTGTTCGCGCAGGACCGCCATGATCGCCCCGCGCACCTGCCGGTCGGTGCCCTTCCAGGCTTGCCCCTTGGGCACATAGTGCGGGGCCGGCTGCCCTGCCTTGATCCACGCGCAGTGCTCGAAAACCGGGCAAGCCTCGCATTGCGGGGAGCGGGCGGTGCAGATCAGCGCGCCGAGTTCCATCACCGAGATGTTCCAGCGGTTCGCGGTTTCGGTGTCTTCGGGCTGCACCTGGCGGGCGCGGGCGAACTCGCTGGCCCGCGGGTTCGGTTCGGGCAAGGCCATCGCGCCGAAGAGCCGGGCGTGCACCCGGCGGATGTTCGTGTCCACCACCACGGTGCGCTGCCCGTAGGCGAAGCAGGCGATCGCCGCGGCGGTGTACTCGCCCACGCCCGGCAGGGCACGCAACCGCTCTTCGGTTTCGGGGACGACGCCGTTGTATTCGGTGGTAATTTCGATGGCCGCCGCATGCAAGCGCATGGCGCGGCGCGGGTAGCCTAGGCGCCCCCACGCTTTGAGCGCCTCGGAGAGCGGTTCGGCGGCAAGGTCTTGGGGCCGCGGCCAGCGGCGCATCCACTCTTCCCAGACGGGCTGCACCCGTACCACGGGGGTTTGCTGCAGCATGAATTCACTGACCATAACGGCCCATCCGGTGACCCCGGGGCGTCGCCAAGGAAGGTCGCGGGCGTTGGCGGAGTACCAGTCATTGATCTGGCGGTGGATTTCTTGCACGTACTCCACTCTAAGCGAGCGGATTCACGGTGCGGAATCGGCCTGCATTACCGCGCTGTGGGCCAGCGATGAACTAGCCTTAAGCTATGAGCAATGCATCGGGGGCAAAATCGGCGGCGAGCGTATATCGCCGTCGGCGCATTGCCGTGGTCGCGATCGCACTGGCTATTGTCGGTTTGCTGGTGTGGGGCACCGTTGCGCTGGCCGGAATCCTCGGTGCCAGCCCGGCAGGAGCTGGCGATCCGCAAGCCGCGCCGACCAACTCGGCAAGCCCCAGCGAATCAGCCGAACCGAGCTCGGACGGAAAATGCACGGTGGAAGAGATCGAAATCACCGCGCAGACGGATGCCGGTTCCTACGCCACCGACAAGCAGCCTGTGCTCATCCTCGGGATCGAGAATACCTCCAAGCGTGAGTGCGAGCTGAACGTGGGCACCACGCAGCAGGAATTTTTGATTACCAGCGGCAACGATCGGATCTTCTCCACGGTCGATTGCCTCACCGACGGCGAAGACGTACAGCTCATGATGAAGCCGGGGCAGAAAGAATCTGCGCGCTTCTCCTGGGCCCGGCAGCGTTCGGCCCCGGGCTGCAAGTCGGTCAACGTGCAGCCCCGACCTGGAACCTACAAGTTCACCGCGGCCTTGGGCGAAAACAACTCGGAGCCCGTCACCTTCCAACTGGACTAAATGTAGCGGTCCAGCAGCGAGGATTCGGCCATGCGGGCCAGCCCCTCGCGGATCGAGCGTGCACGCTGTTCGCCAACCCCTTCGATTTCCATCAAGGACGTGGTCGAAGCGGCCATGAGATGCTGCAGGTTGTCGAAGGCGGCCACCAAGCGCTCGCCGATAGCCTTGGGTACCGTGCGGATTTGCGAGAGCAGCCGGTAGCCCTTCGGGGTGAGCTGGTCATCTTGGCTCACCGTCGCGTGCGGGAACAGGATCTTGGTCAGCGCCTCCAGCTCGATCAACTGCGAATCGGAAATCTCATGCAGCTTTTCAAGCGCCGCATCGATATCCAGCTCCGCGCCCTCGGCGTTGGAGTAATCACGCAGGATCAGTTGGTTGTCGGTCTGGATCCCGGCGAGCAGCTCGGCATGCTGAGCTGCCAGCAAGCGGCCATCCACACCGAGTTCGAGCACGTGGCGGGAGATCTCTTCGCTGGTGCGCCGCAGCATCTCGGTGCGCTGCAACACCGCAAGCACCTCGCGCACCGTGGCAACGTCCTCGATTTCGGCTGCCGACAGGGCGCTGGTCACCTGATCCAGGCGGTGCCGATAGCGTTCCAGGGTGGCCACCGCCTGATTGCCACGAGCCAGCAGCCGCCCGCTGGTTTCCAGCACGTAGCGCTCGCCGGCGGCATAGAGGGTGATGGTGTGCATCGACTGGGACACCGAAATCACCGGGAAACCTGTCTGCATCGCCACCCGCTCGGCCGTACGGTGCCTGGTGCCCGACTCCTGGGTTTCGATCACCGCGTCCGGCATCAGCTGCACGCCGGCTTGCAGCAGCTGCTTGCCGGTTGCGTCAAGAATGATCGCCCCGTCCATTTTCGCCAGTTCGCGGATCCGGGTCGGGGCGTATTCGGTATTGATGCGGAAACCGCCGGAGCAGATGGACTCGACCACCCGGTCGTGGCCGAGGACTATCAGCGCTCCGGTGCGTCCGCGCTGGATGCGTTCGAGACCTTCGGCAAGTTCGGTTCCCGGGGCGATGCGGGCCAGGGTGGAGAGCAATGCGGGGGTGGGGTGCAGTTTCACCGTGCGTCCTTTCAGCGGGCAGCAACCCCCATTTTATCGCGTGGAGTTCTGCCTTTGGGTAAAGGCGACATCCAGGGCCTCGGCGATCGACTCGACCTGGAAGACGCGGATGCCTGCCGGAATGTTTTTCAGCGGCTCGGGGGTGGCCGGAGCCATGGCGAAGGAGAACCCCAAGCGGGCCGCCTCGGTGATGCGGCGGGAGATCTCCGGAACCTGGCGGACCTCACCGGCCAGGCCCACCTCGCCGAAGGCGACGAAGTCCTGCGGGAGCGGGAATTCGTTCATCGAGGAAGCGATCGCCAGGGCGCAGGAGAGATCGGCAGCCGGTTCGGAGATTTTCACTCCGCCGACGGTGGCGATATAGGAATCCATGGAGGACAGATCCATGCGGGCACGCGCTTGGAGGACCGCGAGCACCATCTGCGCACGGGCCGGATCCAGGCCGCTGGTCGCGCGGCGCGGGGCCGGTGCGGTAGAGCGCGAAAGCAGCGTCTGCACCTCGGCGACCAGCGGGCGCCGGCCCTCCAAGGTCACCGTGATGCAGGTGCCGGGCACCGGATTGCGGGTTCGCGTGACGAAGAGTTTCGACGGGTCGGTCAGCGATTGGATGCCATCTTCATTCAAGTCGAAGCAGCCCACCTCGTCGGTGGCGCCGTAGCGGTTTTTCAGCGCGCGCAGGATGCGCAGCCGGGAATGCTTCTCCCCGTCGAATTGACAGACCACGTCCACCAGGTGCTCGAGCAGGCGGGGGCCGGCTACCGAGCCTTCCTTGGTCACATGCCCGACCATGATGGTGGTCATCGCGCGGGTCTTTGCCGCGTTGATGATGGAGGCGGCAACCTCACGCACCTGCGAAACGCCGCCGGCGGAACCATCGATCTCGGCCGAGGAGAAGGTCTGTACCGAGTCCAAAACCAGCAGCTGCGGGTCGATCTCGCGGATCTGCCCGAGGGCCAAGGACAGGTCCGTTTCGGCCGCCAGGTAGAGATTGTCCGCGATGGCGTTGATGCGCTCGGCGCGGGATTTCACCTGCGCCGCGGATTCTTCGCCGGTTAGATAGAGCACGCGAAGCCCGGTCTGGGCGGCCTTCGCCGCGACGTCGAGGAGCAGCGTGGATTTGCCCACTCCGGGCTCGCCGGCGAGCAGGATCGCCGCGGCGGGCACCAAGCCGCCGCCAAGCACCCGGTCCAGTTCGGAGACGCCGCTGCTGCGGAAAGCCGCCGCGGAACCGTCTATTTCCGAGATGGGCTGGGCAAGGTTCGCGACCTTCGCCGCCGGGGCGGTGCGAGCGGTTACCGCACCGACTTCCTCCACCGAACCCCAGGCCTGGCATTCGCCGCAACGGCCGACCCATTTGATCGTCGTCCAGCCGCATTCGGCGCATTTATAGCTTGCTGAAGACTTGCTGCGTGTCGAGGTCTTGGCCATGTACCAATGCTATCGAGGCCGGCGGACAATTCAGCTCAGGCGGGGCAGCGGCCCGACAGCTTCTTGGTGATCGCGGCCGGCGGCCTGCAGGAGGTCGACGACCAGCGGACGCAGGAGCAGCACCAGCCCTTCGCCTTGGAGCCCCTCGACGCCCAGCTCCCGCGGGTCAAGCTGGGCTGCCACGGCTTCGAGCTGGTGGCGTGCGGCCTTCTCGAATTTTCGCTGCCCCGCCACGGTGGGTTCGCGCACCGAATGGGCCATGGTGTTGACCGCCTCGGACACATCGCGCAGCAGCGGTGCCACATTCTGCGCCCCCTCGGCGGTCAGCGCGCCGTTGCTGAGCACCGAGGCTAGGCGGCGGGCGAAGACGCGGCTATTGCGCGCGGCACGGTCGTAGTGCTCCAGCCGCAAGGCGAGCCGGGCAAGTTCGTGCCGGTGCCTGCGTGCCGTGGGGGACAGGGTGGCGATTTCCTTGGCCACGCGGAAGGCCGACGGTAGCTTTTCGACGTGGCGTTGCGTGGCGCGCGCCTTGATCAGGGCGTGGAAGGCCGAGCGGTGATCGTCGTCCCGCACCGCCCAGGAGCATTCGATCATCGCCTCGGAAAGTTCCTTGAGCAGATCCGACAGGGCGCCGATCGGGGTGCGCCGCGGATCGCTGGGCCATAGCACGATGATCAGCAGCGCCAGCACGGAACCGGTCATGGCGTCGAACGATCTGGCGAAGGGCCCGTCCGCGCTGATCGGCAGCAATACCACCAGGGCGGATTGCATGCCCAGCTGGGTGGAGAAGATCGCTCCCGAATCCAGGTAGCGGGCAACGACCAAGGACAGCGACATGACCGCCGCGGCCTGCCAGATGCCCTGCCCCCACCAGTGCATGAGCCCATCGCCCAGCGCCACGCCGAGCGTGCAGCCCAGGGCCACCTCGGCGGTGCGCCGGGTGGTGGTGGCGGCCCCGAAGCCCAGCGAGATCAGCGCGCTGGTGGCGGCGAAGATGGGATCCGTGTGCCCCCAGATCGCCGAGGCTATCCAGAACGCGCCGATTGCCCCCAGGGTCATGCGCAGGATGCGCGGCAGGGAATTGCGCGCGCGCACCAGCCCGGAACGGTTGCGTTGGGCCAGGAACTTGCTCACGCGTTGCGGAATTCGTGCTTGTGGCATGTGACTAGTGTTCCATGAGCCGCCGTGACGTGGAGCACTGGCAACGAGGTTATTGCGGCAGTGAGCGAGCTCACGGTGCGTTCGAAAGGTTGTTAACCTTTTGTTCACCTTCGCCGGGTCAGCTGGTTACCTCGGGCGTTTAACGTCGTATACGAAGCGTGGCAGATGTCCGCTGCTGGTCCTACTTAGATCATCGACAAATGGGGAGTTATACTCGTGAAGCTCAATCGTTTTGGCAGCGCAGCTGCAGTCCTTTCCGTCGCCGCGCTCGCGCTGACCGCCTGCGGATCCGACAACCCGACCGCAGCCGCTGGCTCCGAAGGTGCAGACAGCTCGGCGGCAGCCGGCGTCACCGGCACGCTGACCGGCATCGGCGCCTCCAGCCAGAACTCGGCCATGGAAGCCTGGATCACCGGCTTCAAGGCCGAGAACGCGGAAGCCAACGTGCAGTACTCGCCGGATGGCTCCGGCGCGGGCCGCGAAGCATTCCTCGCAGGCGGCGCGCAGTTCGCCGGCTCGGATGCCTACCTGAAGGCCGATGAAGCAGACAAGGCCAAGGAAGTTTGCGGTCCCGAGGGCGCATTCAACATCCCTGCCTACGTCTCCCCGATCGCGATTGCCTTCAACCTCGAGGGCGTCGAAGAGATCAACATGGATTCGGCAACCATCGCCAAGGTGTTCAAGAAGGAAATCACCAAGTGGAATGATGAGGCTATCGCCAGCCAGAACCCAGAAGTTGAACTTCCGGACACCGCCATCACCGTGGTCCACCGCAACGACGAATCCGGCACCACCGAGAACTTCGTCGAGTACCTCTCCGCCGCTGCCGGCGATGTCTGGGACTACGACGTTTCCGGTGACTGGCCAAGCGACATCCAGTCGGAGAACGCCAAGGGCACCTCCGGCGTGGTTTCGACCACCACCTCCACCGATGGTGCCATCACCTACGCCGATTTCTCCGCGGTAGGCAACCTGTCCACCGTAAACGTGAAGGTCGGCGAGGAATACACCAAGATCTCGGCCGAGGCGGCAGCCAAGGCGCTGGAGACCGCGACCCCAGTCGAAGGCGCAGCCGAGATCGATCTGGCG
Organism: Glutamicibacter sp. AOP12-B1-11; assembly: GCF_052379245.1. NCBI lineage: Bacteria > Bacillati > Actinomycetota > Actinomycetes > Micrococcales > Micrococcaceae > Glutamicibacter > Glutamicibacter sp. AOP12-B1-11. The sequence goes on from NZ_JBQSYL010000001.1 coordinate 10,243, forward strand.
CTGGACCTGGAACGCGACACCACCGAAGCCGGCACCTACCCAATCGTGCTGCTTTCGTACCACATCTTCTGCACCACCTACGAAGATCAGGCTACAGTTGACCTGGTAAAGGCCTTTGGCAACTACGTGATCTCGGAAGACGGCCAGAAGACCGCTCAGGACTCGGCGGGCAACGCACCAATCTCGGCGGCAATCGCCGAGAAGGCCGCGAAGTCGTTGGACGCAATCACCGTCGCCAAGTAGTAACAACGCAGCACCGCGTGGGCGGATCGAAGTGATTCGCCCACGCAACCCCCTCCACCCCACGACCTCGCAGTCGTAACCCCCTCCCTTGTAAAGGCTCCTGCCATGACTACCAATGCTTTGAAAAGCAAGTCATCGACCTCGGGTCAAGCGGGCGACAAGATCTTCTCCGGAACGGCATTAGCCGCCGGGGTGCTGATCCTAGTCACGCTGTTCGCCGTTGCGATCTTCTTGCTCATTCAGGCCCTGCCGACGTTTGTCGCCGATCCGGCCGACATTTCCGGCGGGGAAGGCTTCTTCGCCTACATCTGGCCGATTGTTATCGGCACCGTGATCGCCTCGGCGATCGCAATTCTCATCGCCACTCCCGTCGGTATCGGAGTGGCCCTGTTCATCTCGCACTTCGCCCCGCGTAAGGTCGCCGGCCCGCTGGGCTACGTCATCGACCTGCTGGCCGCGATCCCTTCGGTGATCTACGGCGCCTGGGGTTATATGGTGCTCGCCCCGGCACTTGTTCCGGCCTTCGAATGGCTGGCAGCGAATCTGGGCTTCATCCCGATTTTCGCCGGTCCTGCCTCGCAGACCGGTAAGACCATGCTCACCGCAGGCATCGTGCTGGCGGTCATGGTATTGCCGATCATCACCTCGCTGAGCCGCGAAATCTTCTTGCAGACCCCGAAGCTCCACGAGGAGGCGGCCCTGGCTTTGGGCGCCACCCGCTGGGAAATGATCACCACCGCGGTGATCCCCTTCGCCCGTCCGGGAATCATCTCCGCGGTCATGCTGGGCCTGGGGCGCGCGCTGGGTGAAACCATGGCGGTAGCCCTGGTGCTCTCCACCGGCAACCTGATCCCATCGCTGATCAAGACCGGCAACCAGACGATCGCGGCAGAAATCGCGTTGAACTTCCCCGAGGCTTTCGGGTTGCGTCTGGCCGAGTTGATCGCCGCCGGCCTGGTCCTGTTCATGATCACCCTGATCGTGAACATGATCGCCCGTGGCATCATCGCCCGGCACAAGGAATTCTCGGGAGCTAACTGATGAGTGTCATGACTGCCAACACCCAAGCGGCCCAGCCGACCCCGCCGAGCCGCAAGCGCAATTCGCTTTCCAAGGGAAAGCTGCCCCGCTGGGCTGTGCCCGCCACCGCGGCCGGCGCGATCATTGTCGGCGCCGCGTTCTCCACGCTGACCGGCTTCAGCGTGGCAACCTTCGCGATCTACTCGGCGGTGCTCTTCGTGATCGCCGGTACCGTGCTCACCTCGGTGGTCGAGGGCAGGCGCCAGGGCCGCAACGCCATGTGGACCTACCTGATCTACGGGGCCTTCCTGCTGGCGCTGATCCCGCTGGCCTCGGTGCTCTACACGGTTCTGGAAAAGGGATTGCCGGGGATGAACTCGCACTTCCTGTTCAGCTCCATGAACGGGGTCACCGGTGCGGTGGACAACCAGAGCGTAGCGGACGGCGCACCGGTCATCGGCGGCGCCTACCACGCACTGCTGGGCACGCTGATGATCACCTTGTGGGCTACCTTGATCTCGGTGCCGGTGGGCATGCTCACCGCGGTATACCTCGTCGAATACGGGAAGAACGGAGTGCTGGCCAAGGCCATTACCTTCTTCGTTGACGTGATGACCGGCATTCCGTCCATCGTGGCCGGCCTGTTCGCCGCCGCGTTCTTCGGACTGCTCCTGGGCCCCAACGCCCGCATGGGCATCGTCGCGGCGGTAGCGCTCAGCGTGCTGATGATCCCCACGGTGGTACGCTCCACCGAGGAAATGCTTAAGATCGTTCCGAACGAGTTGCGCGAGGCGTCCTACGCGCTGGGTGTGCGCCGCTGGCGCACCATCTTGAAGGTAGTCATCCCGACCGCGATCTCCGGTATCGCCTCCGGCGTCACCCTGGCTATTGCCCGCGTGATTGGCGAGACCGCACCGATCCTGGTGACCGCAGGCATTGCCAGCAGCATCAATACGAACGTCTTCGCAAACTGGATGTCCACGCTGCCGACCTTCATCTACTACCAGATCCTGACTCCGACCAGCCCGACGAATATCGACCCTTCGGTGCAGCGCGCCTGGGCCGCTGCCCTGCTGCTGATCCTGATGGTGATGGCGCTGAACCTCGGTGCCCGATTGATCGCCTCGCTGTTCGCCCCGAAGAAGGGCCGTTGAGCCGCTAGGCTCCGGCACTCACCCCACTAGATTTTCAAGGAATACATCATGGCAAAACGTATCGACGTCAAAGATCTGAACGTCTACTACTCCAAGTTCCTCGCTGTTGAAGATATCTCGATCAACATCGAGCCAAAGTCCGTCACCGCGTTCATCGGCCCCTCGGGCTGCGGCAAGTCGACCTTCCTGCGCACGCTGAACCGCATGCATGAAGTCATCCCCGGCGGCCGCGTCGAGGGCGAGGTGCTGCTCGACGGCGACGACCTCTACGGCCCAGGCGTTGACCCGGTGACCGTGCGCAGCCAGATCGGCATGGTCTTCCAGCGTCCGAATCCGTTCCCCACCATGTCCATCAAGGACAATGTGCTGGCCGGAGTGAAGCTGAACGGCAAGAAGATCTCCCGCTCGGATGCGGACTCGCTGGTGGAGAAGTCCTTGCGCGGCGCGAACCTGTGGAACGAAGTCAAGGATCGTTTGGACAAGCCAGGCTCCGGGCTCTCCGGTGGCCAGCAGCAGCGACTGTGCATCGCGCGCACCATCGCGGTGAAGCCCGACGTGATCTTGATGGATGAGCCTTGCTCGGCGCTGGACCCGATCTCCACGCTGGCCATCGAGGACCTGATCAACGAGCTGAAGAGCGAATTCACCGTGGTGATCGTGACCCACAATATGCAGCAGGCCGCGCGCGTTTCGGATCGGACCGCGTTCTTCAACATCGCGGGCACCGGCAAGCCGGGCAAGCTCATCGAGTACAACGAAACCGCTGCCATCTTCTCCAACCCGGAGCAGAAGGCCACCGAGGATTACGTCTCCGGACGCTTCGGCTAAAGATTTCGTCTCCTGCCCCTATTGCGACGGGGCGGCAGACGGACCGGAAGGGGGGTCTTCCGGGGATCCTGGAGGGGATCACCGCCAGCGGCGCCATGCGAAAGCAAGGCGCCGCTGGTTTTTAAGCAATGATGTAAAGGTCGCTTGACTGTAAAGTAAGCTTGTCTGTAAAGTGAGATTTACGTGCTAAGGGATTGAACCAGGAGTTGAGATGAACACAAAAACCGTGGCCCAGTCCAAGTGGGGGCGATCGCGCTTCGGCGGCGGCTCGGCGGCGCTGATCATCACCAGCCTGCTGGTGGGGCTCGTGCTCTCCGCCGGCGGGGGACTGCTCTTCGCCAGGCTGAACTTCCCGGAAAATTTCGTATTGGCGGCCCTGGTCATGATGGCCGGCCTGCTGCCGGTACTTTCGGTAGCCTGCTGGGCGCTGCTGCTGGACCGAGATACCTTGCGCGGGGCCACTAAAAATCCCGAGATATCGGTGGAATCCCAGTGGTACGACAAGGCTGCAGTCGGGGTCTTCCAAGACCTTCTGCTCGTCTGCGGCCTGGGTGGCGCGGTGTTTTCCTTCCTGCAGTTCCAGGCGTCGATCGGACTGGTGCTAGCCGGCGTCGTGATGGTGGCCATGGTTGACTTCGCGGTGCGCTACTGGCTGATCAAGCGAGCTGAAGGGTAGTGGAAAACACCTTGCCCGCACGCCGCTTGGAGCGTGGTTTCTCCCAGCAGGCGCTCGCCGACGAGCTCGGAGTCTCCAGGCAAACGATCATTTCGCTGGAGAAGGGCCGCTATGACCCCTCTCTGCCGCTGGCGTTTAAACTCGCCGAAGTTTTCGGCTGCCGGATCGAAGACCTCTTCCGGCCGGAAGCCAAGTAATAAATGAAGTCACGATGGTGCGCCGGAAGCAGATTTTAGGTTACGTTTGTATGTGACTCAGGGCACTTGCAAGAAAAGAGATACCGCAATGGGACGCAAGATCCTGCGACGGCGCATTATCCGCGCCACGCTGGGCGGTAGCAGCTTCGTCCGCGAGGAAAAGCTTGCCGGTGAAGAGCCATTGGAGATCCGCTTCGGATCCACCGCATTCACCACTTCGATGCGCACGCCAGGGGACGACTTCGACTTGGTCGCCGGCGTCCTGCACGCCGAGGGAATTATTGCGCGCTCCGAGCAGCTGACCGCCATGCGCTACTGCATGGGCACCGATGATGAGGGCAACCAAACCTATAACGTCATCGAGGCCCAATTGGGTTTCGGCGCCCAGCCGCCTGACCCGTCCGCGGCCCGCAACGTGGTGACCAGCTCGGCCTGCGGCATCTGCGGAACCAACTCCATCGACGAGGTCCGCAAGAAATCCAGCTATGAGCTCGATCCCGAAGCCGGGCGGCTGGAGCTCGCGGTGCTGTTGGCAATGCCGGACACCCTGCGCGACTCCCAGAAGCTCTTCAGCTCCACCGGCGGGGTCCACGCCGCGGGGCTTTTCAGCACCACCGGTGAGCTGCTCATCCTGCGCGAAGACGTGGGGCGGCACAACGCGGTGGACAAGGTCATCGGCGCGGCGCTGCGTGATAACCGCCTGCCGCTGAGCCATACAATTCTGCAGGTTTCCGGACGCGCGTCATTCGAATTGGTTCAGAAAGCCGCCATGGCGGGAATCCCGGTGCTCAGCGCCGTCAGCGCACCTTCTTCGCTAGCCGTAGAGCTGGCAGATGAATGTGGCGTAACGCTGGCCGGATTCTCCCGTGGGAACAGCATCAACTTATACACTCATGCCCAACGCATTTTAGGCACTCAGTAGCTCAGTGGAGGAATACCATGCATCTCCCAGCCCCCAAAGATGACATCAATGAAGATGATCTCAAGGTCGGTGACCCCAAGCGCAGCGCCGCCGGCCTCAAGGCCGTCGCCGTTTCCTTGCAACGCGGCTTCGCCGAAGCAGGGGTAAGCCGCACCCTGCTTTCCATGGCGCGCATCAACCAGCGCGGTGGATTCGACTGCCCGGGCTGCGCCTGGCCCGAATCGATTACCGGGGCACGCAAGCCGGCAGAATTCTGCGAGAACGGTGCCAAGGCCATCGCCGAGGAGGCCAGCGCCCGCACCGTCACCCCGGAGTGGTGGGAGCAGCACCCGATCAGCGTATTGCGCGAAAAAACAGAATACTGGCTTGGCTCGCAGGGGCGCATCAGCGCACCGATGATCATCCGTGCCGGAGATACCCACTACAAGCCGATTAGCTGGGCCGAAGCCTTCAGCACCATCGGTGAGCACGTCAACGCCAGCACCCCGGAGAAATGCGTCTTCTACACCTCGGGGCGCACGGCAAACGAGACGGCGTTCATGTACCAGCTGCTCGCCCGTTCGCTGGGCACCAACAACCTGCCCGACTGCTCGAACATGTGCCATGAGTCCTCGGGCTCGGCCATGAATCCGACCATCGGCATCGGCAAGGGCACCGTCTCGCTGGAAGACTTCGACCACGCCGAACTGATCTTCGTGGTCGGCCAGAACCCGGGAACCAACCACCCGCGGATGCTCTCGGCGCTCGCCGACGCACGCAAGCGCGGTGCCAAGATCGTTGCGGTGAATCCGCTGCCCGAGGCCGGATTCTTTGGATTCAAAGACCCGCAGACCGTGGGCGGCATGCTCGGCAAGCCGAGCGAAATCAGCACGCACTTCCTGCAGATCAAGGTCGGTGGAGACCTGGCGCTCTTCCAGGCCTTCGGGCATCTCTTGCTTGCCGAGGAGGAGAAGAATCCGGGATCCGTGGTGGACCAGAAGTTCGTCGCCGAAGTGACCGACGGGTTCGAAGCCTACAAGAGCGCCCGCGCAGAACTGGATTGGGAAGCCACCGAAGAGGCCACCGGCCTGACCCGTGCGCAGATCACCGAGATCGCCGAACTGCTCATTGCTTCCAAGGCCTCCATCTTCTGCTGGGCGCTGGGCTTGACCCAGCAGCCGCACTCGGTGCCGACGCTGAAGGAAATCATCAACCTGCTGCTGCTGCAAGGCAACTTCGGCAAGCCGGGCGCCGGAGCATGCCCGGTACGCGGCCACTCGAATGTGCAGGGCGACCGCACCATGGGGATCTGGGAGAAGCCCACAGAAGAGCTCCTGGAGGCGCTGGATGCCGAATTCGGCATCGACTCCCCACGCGCCCATGGCTACGACTCCACGGAGGCGTTGGACGCCTTTGAGCAGGACGAGGTGGACGTGTTCGTCTCCATGGGCGGCAACTTCGCCCTGGCGAACTCGGAAACCGAGTTGCTCGAAGCGGGCATGCAGCGTGCCAAGCTCACGGTGCACATCTCCACCAAGCCAAACCGATCCCACGTGGTGCACGGGCAGACCTCGCTGATCCTGCCGACGCTGGGGCGCACGGACAAGGACGATAAGCACCCAAAGGGTGCGCAGTTCCTCTCCGTGGAAGACTCGATGTCGGTGATCCATTCGACCCAGGGCCGGCTCACCCCGGTCTCCGAGCACCTGCTGTCCGAACCGGTGATCGTGGCTCGCATGGCCCAAGCCATCCTGGGAGATGACCACGTCGTGAACTGGCGGGCCATGGCCGAGGACTATGACGTGATCCGTGATCATATCGCTCGGGTGCTGCCCGGGTTCGAGGACTTCAACCGACGGGTGCGCGAACGGAACGGGTTCGTGCTGCCCAACGCGCCACGCGATTCGCGCTCCTTCGCCACCGACATCGGCAAGGGGCGGTTCACGGTCTCGCCTTTCGAGGCGCTCAAGGCGCCGGAAGGCCACCTGATCTTGCAGACCATGCGCAGCCATGATCAGTACAACACCACGTTCTACGGACTGGATGACCGGTACCGTGGCATCAAGGACGGGCGTCGAGTAATCCTCATTCACCCGGAGGACCTGACCGAGATGGGGTTCAAGGACCGCGAATTGGTCGATGTGATCTCAACCTTCGCCGGCACCGAACGCCGGGCGAACAGGTTCCGTCTGGTGTCCTACCCGACGGCAAAGGGGTGTGCCGCAGCATACTTCCCGGAGGCCAACGCGTTGGTGCACCGCGGACTAGTCGCCCGCGAGTCCAACACTCCTGGCTTCAAGGCGATGAGCGTACGCTTCGTGCCGCATACCGAGCAGCCCGGCCCGACCTTGGATAGCTAGCCCACCGGGTCCATGGCAAGGGCCAGGATCGCCCCGGCAAGTATGCAGATTGCCGGGGTGGCGATCCAGTGCCCGTAGACCTTCACGACCCGGTACCAGACGACCGACTCGAAGGCCTGGTTCGCGCCGGCGCCGACAATTGAGCTGGTGACCGCCTGGGTGGTGGACAGCGGCAGGTGCAGCAGCATCGAGCCGACGTAGAGCATGGTTGCGGCAACGCCTTGGGCGACCATGCCACGCAGCGGATCAAAATTCACCAGCCGGCGCGAGAGCGTATAGGTGATCCGCCAGCCGCCGAGGAGCACCCCGAAAGACAGCGCCGAAGCGGCGATCAGCTGAATGGCCAAGGCCACCGGCCCCGGATCCATATGTCCGCCGGTGATGAGCACCAGGGTGATCGTTGCCGCGGTACGCTGTCCGTCCTGCAGCCCGAGGCCCAGCGCCACGGCGCAAGCCGCGATAGCCTGGCCCGCTCGAGAGCGGGTATTGACGTCTCTGGAAGTATCGTGGCGCATCAGCCAGGTTGCGGGGACCACCAGCAAGAAGGACGCGGCGTACGCGATGAGCGGGGTGACCAGCAGGGGGAGCAGCACGGAGCGGGTAAAAAGTTCCACCGCGCCGCCCAGCGACTCGTTGCCCAGCCAGGAGTTCGCCGCACCGGCACCGACCAACGCGGAGATTAACGCGTGCGTAGAGGAGACCGGTATGCCACGCCACCAGCAAAACAGCAGCCAGGCCCCGGCGGCCAAGAGCGCGGCGATCAACAACTTCATCCCGACGGTGTCTTCGGGCAGCTGCATATTCAGCCGGCTGATCAGCACCGTACTGAAGGTGGTGGTCGCCATGGTGCCGATGAAAGCGAACAAGGCGGCGGCACCGACGGCGATGCCCGGGCTCAGCGCGCGGGTGCGTACGGCCGCTGCGACGGCGGTCGAGGAGTCCCTGAATCCGTTGAGCACCGCATAACCCAGAGTTAATACGATGGCGATGGTGGTGAATAAGGGGAGCAAATCCATGGGTTTTCTAGGATTCCTTGACCAGTACGCGGCCGAGGTGATCGGAGAACTGGCGCAGGGTGTTCGCGGCGAGCAGCAAGTGATCGGCTACACGCTGATGCTTGTGAATTGTGGAGGCTTTGGAAAAGTTGGAGATTTCATCAATCCAAACCAGGTGAGTACGTGCCGCACGCTTTGAGTACTGCATCATCTGCAGCCAGTTGTCTTCCAGATCATCAAGCTTATTCAAGCTTCGTACGGAATTCGAGGCGAGCTCGGCTAGCTGAGAGATCAGTTCCAGCTGCTCGGCCGCTCGGTCCGAGAGCGGTGTGGAACCCAAGGTATTGATCAGTTCGCCAATGCCGCGGAGCTGCTCCATGGTTTCGTGCAGCAGCCGCGAAAACATGTACATGTCTTCGCGCGGTAGCGGACTGATGTAACTGGTACGCAGGTGGGTGAGCAACGCGTGCAAGAGATCCGAGGCTTGGGCTTCCGCCGTGGCAAGCTCCTTGAGCTGCTCGGAACGCCCATCGGGATTGCCGATCATTTCGGAAACGCTGGCCACCGAATTGCGGATGGTGCTTGCCAAGTCGCTCAGCAATTCAATGCCGCGCGATGCTGAAGGAAAGATTTGGAACTTCACGTTGTTCGGCGCACCATTCGTCTCAGGTCACAGTTTTGGTACTAACGCTGAACAGTTTACGTCGCAAAGGTTAACTTCGAAACGTAAGTGATGCCGGACCGGGAACGCCTCTCGGCGGAAGGCCGCTCGAAGCGGCAGAATATTGGAGCCCGGGGTTACCAGCGGCCCGGCACCGTCTACTAGTTTTCTCGCACTAAGCGCTTGCTGTCAACCATAGAGAGAACCGGGTGCGCATTCTCACGTTAGTTACGCAGTGATTTCTCAATGCCGCTGAGGCACAGCAGGCCACAGCAGAACCAAATGGCCCCGGCCGGTCCCGCCCCGACCGCCACGGTGCTGGCGGCAACGGGCAGGAGCACCTGGCCCAAGCGATTGCCCATCAGGCGTACCGCGAGTGCTGCCCCGCGGTCCTGAGACGGCACGGAGGTGGACACCATGGTCATGGTCACCGGCTGCCCCATGCCGAGGAAGAATCCGCCGATAAGCAATGCCAATCCGGCGAGCCAGAGTGTATCGATGAACAGGGGTGCAATGGCGATGGTTATGCCCGCCGTATACAGGCTGGTGAGCAGCATTGACTTGCGGCTGAAGTGGCGTGAAATCCACGGAAGGAAGAGCCGCGAAACTACCGAGGCGCTACCTCGGATTGCCAGCAAGACACCCACGGCGGCCGGCGTCACGCCATGCTTTTCTGCGACCAAGGGGAGGAACGCGGTGAGGATGTCCAAGATTGACAGCAGCGTCAGCGAGGCGAGCATATGCGAGGGCATGCCTTTGACCCTGAGAATCGAAACCATCGAAGCCTGTGGCTTAGGCGAGGAGCTAGCCGCAACCTTCTTGATTCTCGGTTGCAGATTAGGCAGGAGCAACGGAATGGCAAGCAACGCGCAGGCGCCGCCGATCCACAACGATAAATTAATGTCGGCAATGCGTTCGGGGGAGTCGGCCACCGTGGAAGTGCCGAGGATGATTCCAGCGATCAGCGGTCCAAGGAACTGGCCGGCCGAGTACGCGGCGGTGAACCAGCCGAAGCCCTTATCCAGCTGGTCATCGGGAAAATAGCGGGCGATCGAGGACTGCCCGCCAATGGTGAACATCAAATGCCCCATGCCCAGTATCGCGCTGGCAACTGCCACCATGATGTATCCCTGAGCCGTGGCAATGCCCAATGAGCCCAAGCCCATCAAGCCGGCTCCGGCGAGCATGAGAAAACGAATCTTGGGGATCCGTGAACTGAATCGCCCCAGCCACACCGCGGTGACCATTGGCAACAGGGCGTAGGCTGCGGTGGCGAGCCCAACCGTGACTGGACCGGCATCCAGGGAAATGAGCTTGTACGTGGTGACCGGGCGAACGAGGTTCAGTGTGGTCTGCGAAAGAAGGGCGGTAGCGACGAGGATCAGTAGCCATCGCAGGGTTCCAGAAGCTGCATTATTGGCTTCCGCGCCCACTCTGCCTACCTTTTGTCGATATCAGTATCTCAAATCAATCCTAAGGGCTTATCGCCTGCGATCAGTCCAACGCGCCTAGCCGCCAGAGTCGGGCACAGGCTTCCAAGTCCTCTGCGGTGTTCGCCATCGATTTGGCTCGCGCAGTCAGTTTTGAACCGCGGGTTTCATGCGCAAGATCTGCTGCATCTGCATGCTCGGTCATTCCCAACGCGAGAACCCGGCAATAGGCGGCGGTGCGTTCCAGCGCGTGGGCGAAGTCCCCATCGAAGGCTCCGGAAAGTATGGAGGTTGCCATGTTTTTAAGTTCTTCCGCCGTCGGCGGTTCGGCAACACCGGCCACCAGGCGTTCCACCTCGGCACGGTGGGATCCTGCACGGAAACGTGCAGACATGGTTTCAGCGTTGTTCATGGTTGCCGCGCGGATGGCATAGAGGCGCCACAAGGCTCCCGGCAGGGACCTTGCAGGGGCTTCGGACCAGAGTTCGGCAAGAACCTCCAGGCCTTCTGTTTCGGCGACTTGAATTAGCCTTTGCGAAACCTCAGGGTCCTCGTTCGCGATACCGCGGCGAATGAAGGCCTGCGCCGATAGATGGGCTGCTTCCGAGATGCGCGCCGGGTCGGCGCCGCCTTCATAGGGGTCGAAATCTATGGGAGCGAAGGGCCGTGGCTTGTGATGTCTGAACCCTGAGACTTGGCCAACTTTGGATCCTGCGCGTGCACCTTTCATGGCTTCGAGACTACTCCTTTTTGGTGGACGGTGCCCCATCGGCCTTGGTGTGAAACGACGCATACGAATAGACCGACTATTCGCGGAAGGCGCAGGAAATTTCTGCGAGAGAGGGTGCTCGCGGCGAGGCGGATTGCCCGCGAGAACTAAGCTGAATTGCATACTTCGCTGGCATTAATGAGAGCCTGCAACTATCTGCAACTATCTGCAACTATCTGCAATGGCGCGTTCCAGAACGGCCGCTCAATGGCCATGGACCCCTTGCAACGCGAGGAAAATTGACTCGATTAAGGATGAATCGCTACTTCGGGTATTATGGATTTTGGCTTCGGCCGTGCGCCTTTAGCTCAGTTGGTAGAGCACTGGACTTTTAATCCATTGGTCGCGGGTTCGACCCCCGCAGGGCGCACAACATAGGAATCGGGTCCCACTTGCTAAGGCGAGCGGGACCCGATTCTTTTTCATGATGACGCCAGCCCTGGGTTGGCAGGAGTCTTTACCAGCTCTCTATCTGCGGGAATTCTCGAATGAGGCGGAAGGGATTGTCGTAGAAGGCGATTCCGTGGGCACGCCTTCCGCCGCGCATGGCGGGAAAGATTTCGTAATAGTCATATTCCGAAACGACGAGCACCGTGGGTTGGTCAATAGATGATTCGTCCCAATCATTCGGAATGGTTGGCGTGTAGATCCACACCTCGCTTTCCAAGTCGCTGAGATTATTAGTGACAGATTTCCAGCCTCGCCGGCTGGCGAGGATCTCACCTGGTTCGGCATGAAGGATTCGAGAGAGCGCCTCTTCCGTATCCGGGGCGATCCTCTGCATCTGGCTTAATGCTGCACGGACCTCGTCGTAACCATCAGCTTCACACAGATCATTGACGGCAACGGTGAAGCGATTTTGGCGATGCGTTGCGCGTTCCTTGACTTCACAGCGTTCGCGTTGACGGCGCCGCTCGCGGTGCGTGTGCTGTTGGCGTTTCTTGCTGACGGCCATGGGATGCTCCTGGAAGCTGAGTGGAAAGTTGCCGGTCCGCTTAGCCTAGGAGCAGCTTCAGAAGTCTTGGGTTACTTCAGAAGATCTGTGGATATCTGGGGTCTAGTTGTCATCAGACCCATGGTGCCAAGAATCCGAGGACACGTTCCATGACCAAGGACCGTGCCTTCGGATCGCAGGAACTAAGCGAGCTATCGGTGAAGAGGTGTTGATTTCCCGCATAGGTGTAGAGCTCAGCGATGCCGTTACCGGGACCCGCAACGAAATCTTGTGCCGCACCCAGATCGCCTTCCAATGCGAAGAATGGGTCTGCATCCTTGCCGTGGATCTGGGCCTTCACCGACTCCGGCCATGGCCCGAAACCCCAATCGGCATCCAGATCTACGAAGGATTCCAGGAGAACGGCAGCCAAGGCTCCGGGGCGTTGCTGGGCGTATCGCTGCGCCATTGAGGCTCCCCATGAGGTGCCGACATACACCAATTTTGGAGGTAGCGAATCCAGCAGCGCGGAGACCTGTTGGTTGATCTCTGCTTCACTAATTGAGTTCGCTAATTGCAGCCCGGCCTCCACGGATTCTGGCTGGGCGCCGCCATAGAGATCGAGGGTATGTACCTTGTGGCCAGCAGTTTCCAGTTCTTCGGCCATGGCTCGTACACCAGGGGTGAGGCCTTGGACGTGGTGAAATAAGACGATCTCGGCCATCGGGGCTCCCAGCAGAGACGGGTGATTACCCCACCGAGCCTATGACCCTAGATGCTTCGGGTCAATGAGTCACTTAGCGTTCGTCAACCAGATTCTCGATGCGTTGCGGTAGGTGCTCGATAGCCGAATCCCAGCCAGGCATCTGACTGTTGATCTCTACGCTGTAGCCCTCGGTCAGCATGAACTCGGCACAAGTGAGGGTCTCATGGCCGGAGCCGGTTTCGTAAATGAATGCTCGTCGGATGTCGTTCCAGAGCAGAGTTGCAGACTGATCGATGACCAGGCCGGTGGTGACTACTTCGACGGTGCGCTGGGGGTAGGACATTTTCAACTTGCTTTCGGGGTCCTCGGCGGTGTGCTTTGATCAAGTGTAAACCGGCAACACGCCGCAGAGGGGCTACCGAACCGGCGTGGGATAGGACTTAGTCATGGTTCCTTCCGCAGACAGCTCCAACTGGTAGTCCAAATTCAGCTTGTCCAAGAAATGCTGGTCGTGGCTGACCACCAATAAGGCGCCGCGGTAGAGAGCCAGCGCCTCGCAGAGTTGGCGCACGCTCTCGAGATCCAGATTATTTGTCGGCTCATCGAGAATGAGCAGTTGCACGGGAGGTTCGGACAGCAGCAGCGAGGCCAGATAAACGCGAAAACGTTCTCCGCCGGAAAGCGCGGACAGCGGACGGTCAACGCTCGCTCCGCGGAGCAACAGGCGTGCGAGCATATTCCGCACCTGCCCGGGCGCGGCCGATGGGGCGACCTCGCCTATGTTTTCGACGGCGCTACGATCTTCGTCAAGTCCAACTAGCAATTGCGGGAGATAGCCAACCCGCTCCAGATAGAGCCTTCCAGACGGTCCGGCGCCAGCGTCATCCCCGAAGAGCAGCTGCCGCAACAACGTGGTCTTACCTGACCCGTTGGGGCCGATGAGCGCCACGCGTTCGGGGCCTTGGATAATGTGTTTACCTGCGGCCGAACTCAGCTGGGCAACCTGTTTGCTGGCAGGCAGTTTCGGATCCGGTAATTCCAGATTGATGTGCTCTACCTGTCGGACTCGTTCTTCGGCCCGATCGAGTTTGGTCTGCGCGCTGTCAACCTTGCCGTCGAGGTTTGAACGCATCTTGCCAGCGTTGGCTTCGGACTTCTGGCGTAGATGATTGGCCAGAATCTTGGGGATGCCGCCTCCCAGCTGCTCGGCCCGCCCCTTGCGTTTGGCGCGGGCGAGTTTGGTTTCGGCTTCGACGCGTTGGCGTTTTTCCACCTTTAGGGAAGCACTAGCCGTTTTTGCTGCCTGTTCGGCGGCATGCTGCTCGGTCTCCAACTGCTCGCGGTAGGCGCTGTAGGGTCCGCCGAAAACTCTGAGTTTTCCTGCGTACAGCTCCACTGTATGATCCATGAGCTCAAGCATCTCGATGTCGTGGCTGACCACGATCAACGTACCCTTCCAGGAGCGCACGAGCCCGTACAGCAATTCTCGGGTTGGTGCGTCGAGGTTGTTCGTTGGTTCGTCAAGCAGCGTGATGGGCAATGCGGCTAGCCGCAGGCCGAGCACCGCAAGCAGCATCGCTTCGCCGCCCGATAGGGTGCCGACCTGGCGATCCAGATCCAGTGTTCCGAGTCCCAAGGGGCTCAGTTCAGCCTCCAGCCGGGCCTCCAAGTCCCAATTATCTCCCACCGCATCAAAATCTTCGGGATCTACGCTTCCGGCTTCGATGGCTTTCAGCGCGCGATAGGTTCTATCGATCCCAAGCAGTTCGGTCACGGTGGTGTCCCGATGCAAGGTAAGTGTCTGCGGCAGGTAGGCGAGCTCTTCCGCGGCCTCCACCCTGCCCTCGCTAGGGCTTAGTTGCCCGGCGATGAGCTTCAAAAGAGTTGATTTGCCGCTGCCGTTCGCGCCGGTAAGCCCCGTGCGTCCTGAAGGAAAAGTGCCTTCCAGGTTAGTCAGGGCGCGCTCGCCGGTAGGCCAACTGAAGCTGAGGTTGTGCAGTGTGATCGGCGGAGTCAAAGGCATAAGTGGCTCTCCCACGGATGTGAAGAGGCTGCCGAGCTTAGGGATCTCGAAGCTGGCTCAACTATTTAAAGGAGCCATAAAAAAGGGATACCGAAGCCGGTAGCCAAAATGAACGGATTGCACCGGAAATAGGGTGCTTGGTCATTGGCTGGCTTAGTAGGTATCCATGCAATCGAGTGTAACAGCAGGTGATGGGGCGGGAAAAGGTGTGCTCGAGCACTTTCGGCCCGTATCCATTTGCGGATACGGGCCGAAAGCCGGCTAGTGCGTTGGTCTACTTCCAGGCGCGGTGCACGGCGACCACGCCGCCGGTCAAGTTGCGGAATTCGACGTTCTTCCAGCCAACATTGATGAACTTCTGGCCCAAGTCCTGCTGGTTTGGCCAGGCGGCGATCGACTCGGCCAGGTAGGCATAGGCCGAAGGGTTCGAGGAGACCAGGTAGCCCAGCGCGGGAATTACGCGCGGCAGGAACTGCTGGTAGGCCACCTTGATCGGAGTGACGGTGGGGGTGGAGAACTCGGCCACCACGATGCGCCCGCCGGGCTTGGTTACGCGGTGCATCTCGGACAGGGCCTTCTCGGTGTCCGAGATATTGCGCAGACCGTAGGAGATGGTCACCGCGTCGAAGGAGTTGTCCTCGAATGGCAGGTCGGTGCCGTCGCCGTAGACGAACTCAAGCTCCGGGTAGCGCTTGCGCCCCTCGGCCAGCATGCCCTCGGACATGTCGCAGGCGGTCACCGTGGCTCCGGCCTTGGCCAGCGGCATCGACGAGGTGCCGGTGCCGGCGGCCAGGTCCAGGATGCGCTCGCCGGATTTGGGCGCGATCGCCTCGGTGGTGATCTTGCGCCAGTAATTCACGATGCCGCCGGTCATCAGGGTATTGAGTAGATCGTAGCGAGGGGCTACATTATCGAACATCTCCTGGACCTGGTTGGCCTGCTTATCCAGGCCCGCGCGCACATTGTGGGAAGTCATGCTTCCAAGTGTTTCATATTCGAGGATGCCCGAGCGCCGGATGTGGGGCGAATCGCGTTCAGAGCAGAGATTCTAGCCGCGCGTAGCTTGCCTCCATCCCGTCGGTCATTCCGGTAGCCAGCACCATGTCACGCGTCTGGGCATCGGGATAGGTGATCACAATCGACAGCAGTGTCCCCTCGCTGCTTTCGGCGAATGTCGACTCGTTGATAGTCGGCGGATAGTCGGTGTCGATCATTTGTTCGGTGGTCCGCTCGTACGACTTGGGAAGTAGTTCGAGCAGCTCGCCGGTGAATCCAAAGCCCTGTCCCTCGGTGCCGGTCTCCGGCTCCCACCGGTAGCGGTAGGTTCCGCCAACGGACTCGGGCAGCACGCATTCGGTCATCTTCCAGCCGTCGGGACCAAGCAGCCAGCGCTTCATAAGCGCCGCGTCATGGTGTGCCTGCCAAACCTGATCGCGGGTTCCGCGAATGATGCGGCTAACGCGAATTTGGGTATCCGAAAGAATCTGGGCTTCGGTGGTGAACGTTCGGGCATAGTTGCGCAGATCTATCAGCACCTGTTCGATCTGGCTCATGGCCGAACGGGTCCCGTCGATCATGCCCATGTCGACTACTTGTTCCAGGTCTGCCGCGGAATCGAAATTCGCCGTAATGGTCAGCTTGGTGCCGTCTGGCTGCGGATCAAAGCTGAAGACCATACGGGTGGTCGGCAGCTCGGCGTTGGGCGTGCCGTCGGCATTTGCAAAACCGTCGGTGACTTCGAAGAACTTCTGGTCGACGATTTCATTCCATTCCCAGTAGCCGTGGAACTCCTCTCCTTCGGGCGAGGTCATGTGGTAGTGGGTGCGGCCGCCTGGTGCGGCATCGTGACGGGTGAAAGTTGCCGGGTATTCGACCGGTCCCCAGAACTTCTCGATCTGGCGCGGATCGAGGTAGGCATCCCAGAGCCGGGATACCTTGACCGGGAATTCGGCGTGGACCGTGAGGGTGAGGGATTCTGCGTCTTTGACAACTGATGTGACGGGCATGAGATTACTCCTTAGGGAGTCTCGTCGGCGAGGAAGTCATCGAGCCGGCTTATGCGCTGGCGCCAGATGTCCTCGAGGGATGAGAGTAGTTCCTGCGCGTGCCGGATGGTGTCCGGCTGCCCGCGAACTATGCGCTCGCGGCCACGTGCGATCTTGCTGACCAGACCGGCGGCTTCCAGCGCGGCCACGTGCTTTTGCACGGCGGCAAAAGACATGTCGTAGCTGGCAGCCAGTTCGGAGATGCTGACCTCGGCGTGCAGGGTTCGCCTCACGATGTCTCTTCGTGTGGCATCTGCCAAGGCGCGGAAAACCTTGTTTGACTGCTCTTCGCTCAACTCATATACAACCATTTGGTTGTACGATACTCGGATGCTCGGGGAAGGTAAAGAGCGGCGGGCAAAAAAGTGGAAATTCAACCAAAATTCAGGGTACTTATCGACTATGGATAACGTTATTTCTAGATGATTTGTCGCCTTGATTTTACGTCCCTCGATGCAATAAGCGGCAGGCTCTACTAAAGCTTTCGGAGTTCGCCTAAACTGGGTGGAATTGCAAAAGCGATCCATTCATCCGGGTAGGGGAGGCATATGAGCGGGCCCGCCATAAATTGGACTGACGCGTCGCGCCAGGCCTTGCAAGCCCGCGAACTCCTAGGCGCCCCCGACACTGGCTTGGGTGATCTTCCGTTGCGGCACGATGTGCGCGAATCCTGGAAGAGGTCATTGGCCCACGCCTCGGCCGTCGAACAGCCCGCCGTGCTGAGCAACGAGCGGTTGCGCCTGGAACGCGAGCGGAGCGAACTGCAGCGCATCTGGCCGGTGTTTGAAAAGCTGCTCGTGCCCGCGGCTACGGACGCCAATCTGCTGGTCGCCTTGGCCGATGCTGGTGGGACCTTGCTGTGGGTTGCCGGCAGCAATGGTGCACTGAGCCAGGCCGAAGGGGTCGGTTTCATGGCGGGTGCCGACTGGGCCGAGAGGTCTGTGGGGACTTCCGCCCCCGGAATGGCGCTGGCCACCGGGTCCGGGTCGCAGGTATCGGGCGCTGAGCACCTGTATGAGCGGGCGCAGCAGTACAGCTGCTCGGCGGTCCCGATTCGGAACCCGCGCACCGGACAGGTAATTGGCGCGATCGACCTGACCGGCGGCCCGGATGCGATCGCCACGCATTCGATGCCGTTGCTGCAAGCGGCCGTCATGGCCGCCGAAACCCAGCTGCTCCTGCCGGGAGTCGGGGTCGTGGCGGACCCCGACTATCTGGATCTGGGCCGCTGCGATGGGGTGTATCTGGGATCGTTGCCCATTTCACTGCGGCATGCCGAAATTCTGACGCTGCTGGCTCAGCACCGTGATGGCATGAATACCGCCCGGCTGGTGGAGGAGCTTTTCGAGCGGCC
This sequence comes from Glutamicibacter sp. AOP12-B1-11, assembly GCF_052379245.1. Taxonomy (NCBI): domain Bacteria; kingdom Bacillati; phylum Actinomycetota; class Actinomycetes; order Micrococcales; family Micrococcaceae; genus Glutamicibacter; species Glutamicibacter sp. AOP12-B1-11. The sequence continues at coordinate 28,539 of NZ_JBQSYL010000001.1, forward strand.
CGATGCGGCGGCCGAAGGCACGGTGCGCGCCGAAATGGTCAGGTTGCGCAAGGTCCTGGCCGGACTTCCCGGACGGACGCTGACCTCCCGGCCCTACCGGCTGCAGTGGGCTCTGCAAACGACCTTGGGCCGCCTGTGGGATGCGCTGGAGCTAGGGGACCTGGAAGCGGCGTTGCAATTGTATTCGCCCGGACTATTGGTTCGCTCGCAGGCCCCGGGGGTCCTGATGCTGCGTCATCGGACCGAGGCGGCGTTGCGGGAAATGGCGCTGGACCGGGGTCGGCCGCAGCAGCTGTTGAATCTTGGCCGGCAATTGGCCGATGCCGACCTTTTGCGTGCGGCCTTGCGCGAATTGCCAGCCGATTCGCCGGCGCGTTCGCTGATTGTTGCAGAGGTCCAAGAGCTGGAGGCGTAGGCGCTTCCATTATCCGTGCTGCCGTCCCTGGCGAATCTTCTCCAGCACCAGCGCGAGGGCCGGCCAGGCGCCACGCCCGGTGCGGGTCCGGGCGAAGGCGCGCAGTCGCAGGTCGGGGTTCTGCAGCGGCAGAATCGTGATCCCATCCCGCCCTGGCCGGTTTTCCGGTAGCAGTCCCACGCCTAGCCCGGCCAGGATCAGGTCTTCGACCAGATCCAGGCTGTCGGCCTGGTGGCGCATGGCCGGGGTGAATCCGGCCATCGAGGACAGTAGCCGCAGGACCGACTCGTCGGCGACGTTGCGCGAATTCCCGATCCAGTCGCGGTCGCGGAAAGCTGCCAGCACCGCGGGGGCATCAGGGGCCCCGCCGCCGGTGGCCAGCCGCACGGCGTCGGCGGTGGGCACTCCCAGCCCCCAGGGAGTGCTCCACAGCTGAAGCGTGTCCACCCCGGGTCCGGCATCGTCCGGGGCCAGATTGTAGTCGTAGGTCAGGGCCAGGTCGATCTCGTCCACCGCCAGCCGGGCCAGGGCCTCGGCGGGCTCGTGCTCCAGCACCACGATCCTCACCGCGGGGTGCTCTAGCGCCAGCTCCTCGAAAATGGGCATCAGCGTGGTGCGGATCGCTGCGTCGACCGCGCCAAGGATGCTCTGCGCGTGCTCCGCCAGCCGGCGGCCGGCGGGGGTGAGCCGGACGCCGCGCCCGTCGGGTTCCAGCAACCTGGCGCCGGTCTCCTTGGACAGCTGCGCGATCTGCTGGGAGACGGTCGAGGTGGTGGTTCCGAGCACATCGGCGACGGCCCGCATCGAGCCCATGCGGGCCAGCTCGTACAGGTATTGCAGGCGGCGGGTATCCATAGGTTCCATTGTGCAGGATTCATTAACAATATGTTGATGATTCTCGCGTGGACATGGATGACTTTTCTCGGCTCTACTGGAGCCATGAACTCAACTGCCGCGAACACTTCCAACTCCGCCGGGGCCGGCTCGCTGATGGCCTTTGCCGCGATGGGCTGCGTGCAGCTAGGCCTTGCCGCATCGATTGGACTTGCCGGAACTCTGGGCTCCGAGGGCGTCGCCTGGCTGCGCCTAGCCTGGGCCGCCGTCATCCTGGTGGCCATTGCCCGTCCCTGGCGCCTGCGCTACTCCCGGGCAACACTGGGGATTTGCGCCCTGCTGGGGTTGGCCACCGCGGGTATGACGCTGGCGTTCATGAGGGCGGTGGAGACGATCCCGCTGGGTACCGCAAGCGCGCTGGAGTTCATGGGTCCGCTGTCTGTCGCCATCATCCAGGGCCGGGGCCGCGGACGCTGGTGGGCGCTAGTCGCGGCCGCCGGGGTGCTCGGGCTGACCGAACCGTGGCAGGGGTCCGCGGATCTGGCGGGCGTGCTTTTCGCGCTGGTCGGCGCAGCTTGCTGGGCCCTCTACGTCCTGCTCACGCAGCGCGCCGGGGATGCGGTGGACGGCATTGGCGCCCTGGCCATCTCGATGCCCATCGCGGCCATTGCCGCCACGGTGGTGGTGGGCCCGGAGGTGATCGGCCGGATGGACCTGCCGGTGCTGGCCATCGGGCTTGGGCTCGGGCTGCTGCTGCCGGTCATCCCTTTCAGCCTCGAGCTGCTGGCACTGCGCCGACTGACTGCCTCGGCGTTCGGGACCCTGATGTGCCTTGAACCTGCCATCGCCATGGTCGTCGGGTTGCTCTTCTTGCAGCAGATCCCGAGCCCGGCGGCCATTGCGGGCATCGTGCTGGTCATCTTGGCCGGCGTCGGCGCCACGCGCACCGGGCGGCGCGATCCGACTGCAGGCCCGCCAGCGGTGGTGGACTCCCCGTCTCCGGTCATGCCGCACTGAACTTCCTCAGCGGCGGCGCGGGCATGCAACCTAACCGCAACCTTTGAGTGACTAGAGTCACATTCATGGCCGGGTGGCGGAAACATTCCGCCACCGCACGGATGATGACGAAGGAGTCGTGAAGCAATGAGCGTCTACGCAAACCCGAACACCGATGGGGCACTAGTCAATTTCAAATCGCGCTACGAGAACTATATTGGTGGTGAGTGGGTTGCCCCGGTCAAGGGCATGTATTTCGAAAACGTCACCCCCATTACCGGAAAGTCCTTCTGCGAAGTGGCCCGTTCAACCGCCGAGGACATCGAACTAGCACTGGACGCCGCCCATGCGGCCGCACCAGCCTGGGGAAAGAGCAGCCCGGCGGCCCGCGCGGTCATTCTGAATAAGATTGCGGATCGCATCGAGGACAACCTCGAGATGCTTGCCGTCGCCGAGACCTGGGATAACGGCAAGGCGGTGCGTGAAACCCTGAATGCAGACCTCCCGCTGGCGGTAGACCACTTCCGCTACTTCGCCGGTGCGATCCGCGCCCAAGAGGGTTCGCTGTCGCAGCTGGATGAGGACACCACCGCCTATCACTTCCATGAACCGCTGGGTGTGGTCGGTCAGATCATCCCGTGGAACTTCCCAATTCTGATGGCGGTCTGGAAGCTGGCTCCAGCGCTAGCCGCCGGCAACGCGGTAGTCCTCAAGCCCGCCGAACAAACCCCCGCCTCGATTCTGGTGCTCGCCGAACTCATCGGTGACCTGCTGCCTGCCGGTGTGCTGAACATCGTCAACGGTTTCGGCGTAGAGTGCGGCAAGCCGTTGGCGAGCAACAAGCGCATTCGCAAGATCGCGTTCACCGGCGAAACCACCACCGGCCGACTGATCATGCAGTATGCCTCCGAGAACCTGATCCCGGTCACTTTGGAGCTCGGCGGAAAGTCCCCGAACATCTTCTTCGAGGACGTCGCGGCCAAGGATGATGCGTTCTACGACAAGGCGCAAGAAGGGTTCACGCTTTTCGCGTTGAACCAGGGCGAGGTCTGCACCTCCCCATCGCGAGCACTCGTCCAGGAAAGCATCTACGGCGAGTTCATGGAAAAGGTCATCGCCCGCACCGAAGCCATCAAGCAGGGCAACCCGCTGGACACCGAGGTCATGATGGGGGCGCAGGCCTCCAACGACCAGCTGGAGAAGATCCTCTCCTACCTGGATATTGGCAAGGCCGAAGGCGCGAAGCTGCTGACCGGTGGTGCCCGGGCGGAACTCGGCGGTGACCTGGAAGGCGGCTACTACGTGCAGCCGACCATCTTCGAGGGCCAGAACAAGATGCGCATCTTCCAGGAAGAGATCTTCGGGCCGGTCGTAGCGGTGACGAAATTCAGCGACTACGACGACGCGCTGAGCATCGCCAACGACACCCTCTACGGTCTGGGCTCCGGCGTCTGGAGCCGCAACGGCAACACCGCCTACCGTGCAGGCCGCGATATCCAAGCGGGACGTGTCTGGGTAAACCAGTACCACGCCTACCCGGCGCACTCGGCCTTCGGTGGCTACAAATCCTCCGGTATCGGTCGAGAGAACCACCTGATGATGCTGGATCACTACCAGCAGACCAAGAACCTGCTCGTCTCCTACTCGGAGAACAAGCTCGGCTTCTTCTAAGCCGGCAAACCGCCGCCGGCTACGCTAGAAAATTCAAGAGACCCCGAAGGCGTGGGGTCACCTAGGTGCTCGCCCGGGGCACGATTGGACTCATTCCCGGACATGCACGTGTGCTCCCACGCCTCCAAAGCAATGCAAAGGAAAAATTACATGACTACGATGAAAGCCGCAACCGTTGAAGGCTTCGGAGAAGAGCTCCTGATCAAGGACGCGCCGATTCCCGAGCCCGGCCCAGGGCAGGCCCTGGTGAAGCTGATTGCCTCCGGTGTTTGCCACACTGACCTGCACGCGGCGGAAGGCGATTGGCCGGTCAAGCCGAAGCTTCCGCTGATCCCCGGCCACGAAGGTGTGGGAACAGTTGAAAAGATCGGCGAAGGCGTCATCGAGGTAGCGGTTGGAGACCTGGTTGGAAATGCCTGGCTGGCCAGCGCTTGCGGTAGCTGCGAGTTCTGCCGTACCGGCTGGGAGACCCTGTGCGAGTCCCAAGCCAACGGAGGCTACTCGCTGGACGGTTCCTTTGGCCAGTACATGCTAGTCGACGCTAAATTCGCCGCGCAGATTCCGGAAGGATCCGACCCGCATGAGATCGCTCCGGTGCTATGCGCTGGAGTGACCGTGTACAAAGGGCTGAAGATGACCGGGGTGCGCCCGGGCCAATGGGTCGCAATTTCCGGTATCGGAGGCTTGGGCCACATCGCCGTGCAGTACGCGGTTGCCATGGGAATGCGTGTGGTTGCCATTGATGTGGCAGACGAGAAACTCGCGCTGGCGACCAAGCATGGCGCGGAAATCACGGTCAACGCGTTCGCGCAGGAACCTGCCGACGTCATCCAGGAAAAGATCGGTGGAACTCACGGTGTGCTGGTTACCGCAGTGCACCCGGCAGCCTTTGGGCAGGCTATCGGCATGACCAGGCGCGGTGGAACGATCGTATTCAACGGTTTGCCTGCCGGTGATTTCCCCGCACCAATCTTCGACATTGTGCTCAAAGGCTTGACCATCCGTGGATCAATTGTTGGCACCCGCCAGGACATGATCGAGGCTCTGGAATTCTATGCGGATGGCAAAATCAAACCGACATTCCACACCCGGAAACTCGATGAAATCAATGCGGTCTTTGACGAGATGCGTCACGCCAAAATCGATGGACGAGTGGTCATAGACTACCTGGAGAAATAGTAGGACACTGGCCCTAACGGGTTTGCCGCAAGGACCGTTGCCCGGGTTCAACGAACCATCGTTGCATCCGGGCAGCGGTAATTAACCGCTATCGCAAAGGAGTACTCCATGAGCACCGTCACCGAATCCCGGGCTGCGATCGTTGGGGAAGAATTTTCCCGCGTCGCCTTTACGGACGAGACCCTGGAATTGCTGCGCAAACTCTGGAATATCCATGGACCATTGATGTTCCACCAATCTGGTGGTTGCTGCGACGGTTCATCGCCTATGTGCTATCCGGCAGGCGATTTCAAAACCGGCAATGCGGACATCCTGCTCGGGGTGCTGGAGCTAAAGGACGCGACGGGAGAAGAATTGGGGCAGATCGACTTTTGGATGTCCAAGGAACAATTCGAATACTGGAAGCACACCAAGCTCACCGTGGATGTGGTCGACGGGCGGGGATCGGGCTTTTCCGTGGAGGCTCCGGAAGGCAAACGTTTCCTCATCCGCAGCGAAATCATCGAGTTCCCCACGGCGTAGGATCATTGAATGCGCCTCTGGTCCCTACATCCCGAACTGCTCGATGCCAAGGGTCTTGTCGCATGCTGGCGTGAAACACTGCTGGCCCAGAAAACTCTCGCCGGGCAGACCGCCGGCTATGTAAATCACCCGCAATTGGTCCGCTTCCGGGCGTCGGGCGCCCCGTTGCGGATGGTGGGGGCATACCTGCAGGGGCTTCACGATGAATCGTTGAAGCGCGGGTACCGGTTTGACCAGACGAAAATTCTGCACTCCGTGCCAGCAGGGAGCCGCGGTCAACTGGCTGTCACCAGCGGCCAATTGAATTTCGAGTACTGCCACCTGCTGCGCAAGCTGGAGATTCGTGCCCCAGAAAGCGCCAGCGCACTGATGGCGCGGGAGGTCGGCGGGCTGCCGCCTCATCCGCTATTTCGTGTGGTGCCCGGTCCGGTCGAAGCGTGGGAAAAAGACGTTCACGCCGCAGACGAGTAGACCGTTCAAGATTCGGTGCCCGGCCTCGATAGGCAATTGCGTGAATACTGAATCTTCAGGGCCTGCTTGGTGCAGGGCACGATCCAACGGACCGTTACTGTGCGGTACCGCTAGATCTTGGGCAAGGCTTGCAGCCAAACCGAGATGCGCTCCAACTGCGCTGAGTCAAGCAGTAGCACGATCTCTAACCCGTCGTTTGCCGGCCGAAGCAGGACTGCGGAACCGGCGGGGAGCCCGGCTTGGGCCGATAGCGCTTTATCGGCTATGGAGCCTTTGGCGACGCCTGAGACCATGCAGAGGAAAAGTTCGGTATCGCTGCCATTCCAGGATTCAGCAATTGAATTTTTCCTATCGAAAAACCGTTGCAGATCATCTCGGTGGAACCACCCGGCGCCCAATTCGAATCTAATTTCCGCAACAGTAGCCAAGGAGCGGGACTTGAATCCTGCAGGCGCACTCGTAGCGCGCAGGACGAATCCCGGCCCTTCCAGCTGCGGGACTAGGGCTAAGCCAGGCTGAATTTTCTCCGGATCAACGGATTTCTTACGTCCAAACCAAGCCAAGCGGAATTCCTTTACCTCAGGTGCCGGGCCAGGTAGCCGACCTTTGAACCCAACCTTTGAACCCAACCTTTGAACCCAACCTTAGTTCAGTCCTTCGGCAGGTCCGCAAAAACACTTGAATCTGATTAGTGGCAGCATAAAGCAAGGCCGCCACAGCAGCGTCGCGCATTTCTGCGTGAGCCACTGTGGCGTAGATGCCTAAGGATTGGGCCGTTGGGCTGCGGCGCGAGTATTAGTTCGTGCGCAACTCGGCGACTATCGATCCTATGATTTAACCAAAACCGGGAGACCTGAATCTCTGCGCAGTTCCATCGTGAGCGATATTCCCAGTAGCGCCACGATGATCGTAAATGGCAGCGCCGAAAGCATTGCTGCCTGTTGGAGGGCGGAGAGCCCGCCAACTAGCAACAGCAGCACTGCGCTCAGGCCGGTGAGGATGCCCCAGATGCCCAGAACCGGACGCGTTGGGTTCAAATGCCCATTGCTGGACATCATGCTCAAAACAAATGTGTTTGCGTCTGCGCCGGAGACGAAGAACAGCACGACCAAGATTATGGTCACCACGGAGGTGAGCTCTACCAGTGGAAGCTCGGCGAGCATCGCGAAGAACGCGGAGTTGAGATTCTCCGAGGTTTGCGCCGCGATCGGAGCACCATCCATCTCGAACTTGATTGCGCTTGCGCCGAAGATGGTGAACCATGCAAAGAACACCAAACTTGGAATGCCCAGAACGCCTGCGACGAACTGACGAATGGTGCGGCCCTTGGATATCTTGGCAAGGAATACTCCGACAAATGCGCCCCAGCTAAGCCACCAGGCCATCATGAAGTACGTCCACCACTGCATCCACTGAAGGTCATCAGGCGTAGTCGGAGTGATTAGTGAAACCTGGAAGAAATCATTGAAGTACTGGCCTACGGAGCGGAAGAAAATATTTCCGATAAAGCTGGTGGGGCCGAAGATCAAGACGAATAGTGCCAGCAGTACCGACAATGACATCGTGATCTGGCTGATGTACTTGATGCCGCGATTGACCCCGGAAAGTGCAGACAAGGTGAACAGGACGGTGATGACCGCGATAATGACAATTTGCACGCCGACACCTGTGGCAAGACCGAATACTCGGTTCAGGCCCTCTTCGATTTGCGCAGCGCCCAGACCCAATGAAGTCGTGGTGCCGAACAGCGTCGCCAGAATGGCAAACACGTCAATCAGCTTGCCGAACCAGCCGTCCACGAGGCGTCCGAGAACCGGTCGCAACATCGGTGAGACGAGCCCCGGGCGGCCCTTCCGGTGCGTGGAGTAGCCGATTGCCAAGCCGAAGACGCCGAAGACCGCCCAAGCATGCGGGCCCCAGTCAAAGAAGCTGAACTGCAGTGCGCGAACTGCCGCGTTCAGGGTGCCAGGGTCTTCCAGACCGTGTGGCGGGGCCATGAAGTGCGAGATCGGTTCTGCTACGCCGTAGCTGATCAGACCGATGCCCATCACGGCGGACAAGATCATTGCCAGCCAAGCCCAGGTGGAGTATTCGGGGCGTGAATCCTCGCTGCCCAGCCGGATGCCGCCGTAGCGGCTCGTTCCTAGGAAGATCATGAGTCCGATGCATCCTAGGGTCACCACCAGGTAGCTCCAACCGACGGTGCGCGTGACCCAGTCCATGCTGGAGGTCATCAGCGCGCCAAGGCTTTCCGGTGAAAGGCTAGCCCAAAGCAGGATCCCCACCAGCAGAATCATGGCGGTATAGAAAACGCTGCCTACACGCGGTTTCTCGCCGAGGGCGTTGTCTAGGTTCTTGGCCGAGGAGACATTGCTGGACTCCTCCGCCAGAGTTTTTTCGACCATGTTTTTCTCCGCTTCGATGTTCTGACATCGCATGACACGGTGCCTAGGAGGTCGGCTGATTGACGGGTGCTAGAGCGTCTCTAGATTTGCGCCGTCGTAGAATCGACCGGCCTAGTAGGCCATCGGTTCGATGTTGGAAACTTCTGCGTGACGAACGCGGCGCACGAAAATGGTGAGAGTTCTGATCTGGAAGAGTTCGCGATTTTCCGCCACAATCATTGCGATTGGGGAGTTGTTCAACGGGCTTCAGCCAGAATCTTCTTGCCAAACGATATCAGCGAAGTTGTCAGCCGAATTAGAAAAGAAGGACGAAACAGGTGTCTATCTGCTCACGTGAAGGGGCACAGTTGGCTAAGTGAACAGAGGCGAACAACGCAGAGCAGGTAGAAGAAATCTGATGTACTCACACCATAGCCAGCGGGGCTCAAAGGGATTGAAGAGTAATCAGAGATGGCCAAAGCCTTAGGTTTTCCGCTTTCAGCTCTAGTTCCCAGGAATAAGCCGGTGCAGCGCGACCTGCCTGTATGGGTTGCCGCGCGCAGCCCGGAATCCCATGACTTTGCCGTGGCCAACGGCTGCAACGTGATGGTCACTCCGCTGATGAAGGGCGACGAAGAAGTCCAGTCCCTGGTGGAGAAGTACGAAACCGCGATTGCCGACCACCCGGAAATTGCACAGCGTCCGGAGATCATGGTCCTGCGCCACACCTATGTTCACGCCGAAGACGAGCCGGAGGGCTGGCGTGCGGCCGCCGAAGGCGTGCAGAAGTTCTACCGCACCTTCGACGCATGGTTTGGAAACAAGCAGGAACCGGTAGATGGGTTCATGGAGCCAAGCCCCATCGAAAAATTCGCCGGGCGAGAAGAATTCTCTCCCGAATCCCTGCACAAGTCCGCAATGATCGGCACCCCTGCCGAAGTAGTCGAGCGCTTGCGCCGCTATGAGGAGCTGGGAGTCACCGAGTTCAGCTTCTGGAACGACAACACGCTCAGCCATGCCGAAAAGAAGCGCTCGCTCGAGTTGTTCATCGAGCAGGTAATGCCGCACTTTGCGCAGGTTGAGGCGTTGCAAAAGTAGCAAGTGATCCGCGCCCGAGCCGGGAATCGACATCAACAGTCGAATCCCGGCTTTTGGCGTGCCGCAGGCGAATGCATCCATCCAAAAAGAATGCGGCACCACCCCGCGCCTCGGTTGCCCATACCACCAGCAAATCTGGACTGCAGGTGAATAACCATGCTTATTCACCTTCCCGCGGCCAGAATTATTTATACCCGCGCCCGGTACCCCAAAGGACGGCAAAAATCTGGCGCTGAAATGGTGTTGATTTTTCACTCTAATTGAAACTTGACATGGCGGTTAGTGGTGATTGTGACAAACGTTGGTGCAATCTAGGCGGGGCGACATCTTTCCCGAATTCCGGTGCTCCGAGCGCTTCGAGTTGGCTCTGCTATCGTTGCCTTAAATGCAGGTCGCAAACCTGGCCTAGAACAAATCCGACGGCATGAAATTAACGTCAATTTGTTAATTATTTGGAAGGGAACTGATGCATTTAACTCCCCGCGAGCAAGAGAAACTAATGATCGTCGTCGCGGCCGATCTGGCCCGCCGCCGGCAAGAACGCGGTTTGAAGCTCAACCACCCCGAAGCGGTGGCCATCATTACCTACGAACTTATCGAGGGAGCGCGCGACGGACGCACCGTTGCCGATCTGATGAGCTACGGTACAACGATCCTGACCCGCGAAGATGTCATGGACGGAATCTCAGAGATGATCCACGACGTCCAGATCGAGGCAACGTTCCCCGACGGGACCAAGCTGGTCACCGTCCACAATCCGATTCGTTAAGTACAGGAGTAGAGATGAAACCGGGAGAGTACATACTTGCCGATGGCCCAATCGTCTGTAATGCGAGTCAACAGACCCGAATCCTGAACCTGGTCAACCGCGGGGACCGGCCGGTCCAGGTCGGCTCGCACTTCCACTTTGCAGAAGCCAACCCGCGGCTGGATTTTGACCGAGTCGCAGCCCGCGGATTCCGCCTGGACATCCCTGCGGGAACCGCCGTGCGCTTTGAACCAGGGGATGCACGCACCGTGCACCTGGTGGAATACGCCGGCGCACGCGAAGTCCACGGCTTCCAGGACCGGGTGAACGGACCGCTGGGACGCACCGTCCCGGTTGTCGAAACCGACGCTATTGGCGGTTCCGCGGGTATCGACCCGATCGTCGAGGCCGATCTGGTCGAGGATTACGATATCGATCTGCCCAACAAGAGCGAAGAAACAATTGGTTTCCACACCACCTTCGGCGTGGACCCGGTGGACGAGAGCTTGCCGCCCAAGCCGCATAAGGTCCGGCAGGCCGAGAAATCGCAGACGCCAGGCCCGGACGAAGAGCAGGAGAGCTAAAGATGAGCTTCGAACTCAGCCGCAAGCAATATGCGGAAATGTACGGGCCTACCACCGGCGACGCCATCCGCCTGGCAGACACCGAACTTATCCTTGAAATTGAAAAGGACTACACCACCTACGGCGAGGAAGTCGTCTTCGGCGGCGGCAAGGTCATCCGCGACGGCATGGGTCAAAACGGACGGTTGACCCGTGACCAGGATGTGCCCGATACGGTGATCACCAACGTCGTTGTGCTGGACTACACCGGCATCTACAAGGCGGATGTGGCCCTGCGCGATGGGCATATCTTCAAGATCGGCAAGGCCGGCAACCCGGATATTTCCGATGGCGTGGACATCGTCATCGGCGCGGCCACCGACATCATCGCCGGCGAGCACAAGATCCTCACCGCCGGGGCCATCGATACCCATATCCACTTCGTCTCCCCGGACCAGGTTCCGGTGGCCTTATCCGCCGGCACCACCACGCTCATCGGTGGCGGAGCGGGCCCCTCGGACGCTTCCAAGGCCACCACGGTTACCCCCGGACCTTGGCATATCTCCCGGATGCTGCAGGCGGTGGAGAACCTGCCGATCAACATCGGTTTGCTCGGCAAGGGCCACGCCAGCGACCGTGCGCCGCTCGCCGAACAGGTACGCGCCGGGGTGATCGGGTTGAAGATCCACGAGGACTGGGGCGCCACCACCTCATCCATCGACAACTCGCTGAAGGTTGCCGACGAATTCGACGTGCAGGTGGCCATCCATGCCGATACGCTCAACGAATGCGGCTTCGTGGAAGACACCATCGCGGCCATCGCCGGACGGGTGATCCACACCTTCCACACCGAAGGCGCCGGCGGCGGCCACGCCCCGGACATCATCCGCATGGCGGGGCTGCCCAACGTGCTTCCGGCATCCACCAACCCGACGCTTCCCTACACCAACAACACGGTGGACGAGCACCTGGACATGCTGATGGTCGCGCACCACCTGAATGCCGATATTCCCGAGGATGTGGCCTTCGCCGACTCGCGGATCCGCCCGGAGACCATCGCCGCCGAAGACGTGCTGCACGATATGGGCGTTTTCTCGATTACCTCCTCGGATTCCCAGGCCATGGGCCGGGTGGGAGAGGTCGTCTTGCGCACCTGGCAGGTAGCCGACGCGATGAAACGCCAGCGCGGCAAGCTGGAGGGCGACGGCGTGGTGGGGGACAACTTCCGGCTCAAGCGCTACGTCGCGAAGTACACGATCAACCCGGCCATTGCCCACGGCATTGCAGATTCCATCGGCAGCGTCGAGGAAGGCAAATTCGCCGACCTGGTCCTCTGGGATCCGGCATTTTTCGGGGTCAAGCCGGAGATGATCATCAAGGGCGGACAGATCATCCAGTCGGTGATGGGAGATGCGAACGGGTCCATCCCCACCCCGCAGCCGCGCACCATGCGGATGAACTTCGGTGCCTTGGGCACCGCGGTGCAGGCATCATCGATCACCTTCCTGTCCAAGGCGGCCATCGACGAGGGCGTGCCCGAGCGGTTGCGCCTGCGCAAGGTGATCCGCGCCTGCCAAGGAATCCGCGAGCTGTCCAAGTCGGATCTGAAATATAACAGCGGGACCCCGGAGATCCTGGTTGACCCGCAGACCTACCAGGTCACCGTGGACGGTGAGCTGGCCACCTGCGAACCTTCAGAGGTTCTGCCGATGGCTCAGCGCTATTTCCTGTTCTAGGCCGTTTGCGGCCCGGCAAATTCTAGAGGAGAACTATGATCATTGAACAACTTGTGGGCAATGTCCACGAGCTGCCGGCCGAGCGGTACGCCGGCCGGCACCACGAAAAGGTGGTGCTGCCCAGCTCCGCGCTGGTCAAGAGGATTCAACGCGTCACCAGCGACCACAACCGGGAACTGGGGATCCGGCTGGCCCCCGGCCCGGACCTGCGGGACGGGGACATCCTGTACCTTTCGGATACCGAAATGATCACCGTGTCGGTGTTGCCCACCGACGTGCTGGTGATCGCCCCGCGCAGCATCCTGGAAATGGGGCAGGTCGCCCACGCGCTGGGCAACCGCCACCTGCAGGCGCAGTTCTTCGGCGAAGAATCCGAATACGCGGCGCAGGTGATGGTGGTCCAGTACGACCACACCGTGTCCGACTTCCTGGAGCACCAGCAAACCCCGTACAACCGGCAAGAACGCGTGATGCCGGTACCGTTCCGCCATGCCGAACACACCCACTAGCGCATCGCACCTGCTGACCCTGATGCAGCTTTCCGACTCGGCATTGCCCACCGGGGCATTCAGCCACTCCTTCGGGATGGAAAGCTATCTGGCGGACGGAGGGGTGCATGACGAGGAGAGCTTCGCCAAGTGGGTGGAGCTGTTCCTCACCCAATCGCTGAGCTACACCGACGGGCTGGTGGTGCGCCTGGCCCACGAGGCGATGAGCCCGGAGCGGATCATGGAGTTGGACGCGATGATCCACGCCGCGGCATTGCCGCGGCAGCTGCGCGAAGCCGCCGTCAAAATGGGCAAGCGGATGCTCGCGGTGGCCAGCGTCGTCTCTCCGAGCGAGGAACTCGAAGGCTATGTGCAGGCGGTTGAATCCGGGCGCTGCGCCGGGCATCCGGGGATCGCCTTCGCGCTCGGTGCCCGCGCGGCCGGAGCCCCGGTGGCGGACACCGTGAACAGCTATCTGTTCTCCACCGTCACGAGCCTGACGCAGAACGCCATCCGCGCGATCCCGCTGGGCCAGAATGCGGGCCAACGGGTACTGCGCGCCATGCACGAACCGGTGACGCGCTCCGTGGCGAAGATCTTCAGCCTTGATGACGGAGACCTGGGCGCCGCGATCCCTGGCCTGGAGATCGCGCAAATGCGACATGAGCACCTGCGCGCCCGCATGTTCATGTCTTAGTACACCGGCCGCCGATTGGCGGCCCCAATAATTTGAGGAGCACAACAATGGAACCAATCCGCATTGGCGTCGGAGGCCCGGTCGGGGCCGGCAAAACCCAGCTCATCGAGCGCATCACCCGCGCGCTGGATGGCGAGATCTCCATGGCCGCCATCACCAACGACATCTACACCATCGAGGACGCCAAGATCCTGGCCGCCAACGGGGTGCTGCCGCTGGATCGGATCGTCGGGATCGAGACCGGAGGCTGCCCGCACACCGCCATCCGCGAGGATACCTCGATGAACTCTGCGGCCATCGAGGAGCTGAAGGCCAAGCACCCCGATCTGCAGATCATCTTCGTGGAATCCGGGGGAGATAACCTCTCGGCCACATTCTCTCCGGAGCTGGTGGATTTCTCCATCTACATCATCGACGTGGCCCAGGGCGAGAAGATCCCGCGCAAGGCCGGGCAGGGCATGATCAAATCCGACCTGTTCATCATCAACAAGACCGATCTGGCCCCATACGTCGGAGCCGATTTGTCGGTGATGGAGTCGGACTCCAAGCAGTTCCGCGCGGACAAGCCATTTTGCTTCACGAACCTGAAAACCGATGAAGGCCTGGAGCAGGTTATTGGCTGGTTGCGCCGCGACGTGCTGATGACGGATCTGGGCTAGTGGCCGCTCCCACCGCGCGCCGCGCGTCGGCGCTGGCTCCCACTCCGTTCACCGGCCGGCTGGTCGGGGAGCTGCGGCTGCGCATCGGCCGGCGTTCGGGCAAGGACATCGCCACCGCGCAGTACCATCAGGGTGCCTTGCGGGTGCTGCGTCCGCACTACCTGGATGACAGCGCGCAGGTCTGCTACACCATCGTGAACCCCGGCGGCGGGTACCTGGGGGCCGATCGCTACGGCATCGAGGTGGAGGTGGAAGCCGGCAGCAGCCTGCTGCTGACCACGCAGTCGGCCACCAAGGTCTACCGCACCCCGCAGGGCGAGGCCAGCCAGGAGATGCTGGTGCGCTTGGGATCCGGTGCGGTACTTGAATACCTGCCCGACCAGCTGATCGCCTACCGGGATGCCAGCTACCGCCAGGAACTGGTGGTGGATATGGCGGCCGATGCCTCGTTGGTGCAGTTCGAGATCCTCACCCCGGGGTGGAGCCCGGACGGCACGCTCTTCCGCTATGACCAGTTGCGGCTTCGCACGCAGGTGCGGGTGGAGGGGAAGCTGGCGGTGCTGGACAACCTCTGGGTGCAGCCGGGGGAACAGTCGCTCGACTCGCAGCTCTACCTCCAGCAAGCTACCCACGTGGGCATGCTGTTGGCGGTGGATGCGCGCATCGACGCGGCGCTGGTGGAGCAACTGCGCGAGGTCGCCTACCGGATTGCCGGGCAGCAGCGCCAAGCGGTGCACGTGGGCGTCTCGCAGACGCCCACCGCCGGGGTGGCCGTGCGCACGCTTGGCACCTCGACCGAGTCCGCCACCGCGGTGATGCTGGGCATCGTCAACGAGCTGCGTGCGCGCTTGCGCGGCCAGGGGCCGGTGAACCTGCGCAAGTACTAGCGCAGGTTGGGTTTAGAGCATGTCCGCGCGCAGCTGTGCCGCGGAGCGTGGCGAAAGCAGCCCCGGGGCCACATCGAAGACGGTCTGCGCGCCGGTGGTCCCGGCGCGGTTCATGCGGTGCACCGCGCGGGCATAGGCCACCAGCACGCTGGAGGTGAACTCCGGGTTGGAGCCGAGCGCCAGCGAGTACTCGATAACCTGCTTCTGCGCGTCGCTGGTAGTGCCCGAACGGATCACGAATCCGCCGTGCGGCATGTCCGAGTGCTCGGCCGCCAGCTGCTGCGCGTCGATGAAGTGCACGGTGGTGTCATACTGGTCGAAATAGTGCTCCATGCTCACGATTGCCTGGCGCACGGTGTTCTCATCTGCGCCGTCTTCAAGGACCACGAAGCATTCGCGCTGGTGCTTCTCGCGGGTGCTCAGGCTCGGGCGCAGCCCGGCGCGCACCTGCTCGATCGCCTCGGGGCTGGGGATGGTGTACTGCACGCCGGCGGCGACTCCGGGCACGCGGCGCACCGCGTCGGAATGTCCCTGGCTCAGCCCGCGGCCCCAGAAGGTGTAGGTTTCCCCGTCCGGCAGCAGGGCTTCGCCATAGACCCGGTTGATGGAGAACATGCCCGGATCCCAACCGGCGGAGATGAGCGCGGTCTTGCCCGCGGCCTTCGCCGGGGCGTCCACGGACTCGTAGTACTCCGGGATGCGCGCGTGGGTGTCGAAGCTGTCCACGGTGTTGAATAGCGCCGCCAGCCGCGGGCCCTGTTCGGGCAAGTCGGATTTGGAACCGCCGCAGAGGATCAGCACGTCGATATCGTCGACGTGCTCGGCCAAGACGTCGACCGAGTAGCGCGCGGCTGGCTGGGCCAGTTCGAGGCTCTGCGGGTCGCGGCGGCTGTAGACACCGACCAGTTCCATATCCTGGTTCTTGGAAATTGCGGCCTGCACGCCGCGGCCGAGGTTGCCATAGCCGGCTATGCCAATACGGATTTTCGAAGACATTAGAATCACAGTCCCTTGATCTGGCTTGAGAGCCGCGGTCATTGGCCGGCAGGAGGTGGCTCACTGGCCGGAGAAGAAGTGGCGAAAGGCGCCGGTGGCCAAGCGCCACCACTTGGGATTATTCCAAAGAAGCAAGCGGAACCCTAAACACCGGGCTCGCAGGCTAAATAGTGGGTCAAAGAGACCGATTGGCGCCGCTTCACACGAGGTCTGGTGCTCCCGGTGCTTTCCGGGCAGTGGCTAAAGGTGGCATAAATGAGCCGGGGAAGTCCAGTACCCGGTCGCAAATCGCGTGCAGGCCGACGGCGTCGTGCGAGGCCAGCAGCACCGCCGAACCTGCCGCCGCCTGCGCCGTGAGCAGCCGCAAGATCGTTGCCTTGGTCTGCTCATCGAGTTGCGCGGTCGGTTCGTCGCACACCAGGACCCAAGGGTCCAGGCTCAGCGCGCGCGCCAGCAGCACCCGCTGGAGCTGGCCATCGGAAACCTCCGCCGCGCGGCGTTGCAGCAATCCCGGGTCGAGCTCGACGCGCAGGCATAGCCGGTGCAATTGGTCGCGGTAGCGTTCGGGGCGGACCTTGATCGCGCCGTCGGCGAAGGCCAGCGGGGCCGCCAACAGGGCACCTAGACGTTGTCGGGGATCGGTGGCCGCGCGCGGGGACTGGGGCACGATGCCAATTTTGGTGCGGATTTCCAGCGGCACCGGGCGGCGCTGGTCCACCGGTTGCCCGGCGACCATTACCCGCCCGCTGGCGGGGGACTTCAGCAACGCCGCAATGTTGAGCATGGTGCTTTTCCCGGCCCCGGAGTCCCCTCGGATACCCACTACTTCGCCCCGCTCGATTCGCAGATTTACCCCGCGAAGCAGGTGCGGCGCACTCGGATATCCAGAGCAGACGTCGACTAATTCCAGGCTCATTGGATCTTCTCCTGCCGCGTTTCTATGCTGCGCGCCACGCGGCCGTCTTGCACCACGCTCACCTCGTCCGCCAGCTCGGCGGCAAGTTCCAGATCATGGGTGACCATGACAACGGTGCGGCCCGCACGGGCCAGATCCTGCAGCACCTCGCCAAGCTGCTGCCGGCTTTGCGGGTCCAAGGCCGAGGTCGGTTCGTCGAGGAGAATCAGCTGCGCGTCGCCGAGCAATGCCAAACCAAGCAGCACGCGTTGGGCCTGGCCGCCGGAGAGCTCATGCGGAAAGCGCATGCGCAATTGCGCATCCAGCCCGACCCGTTCCAAGGTCTGGCCCACCGCCTTGGCGGAGCTGCCGCGGCGCTGCCGGCGCAATTCGCGTCGCATCGTGGCGCCCACGGTGCGCACCGGATTGAGCGCGGTGGCCGCGGACCCCGGAACGAAGGCCAACCTCCCGCCGGTGGCATGAGGCGTGGTTCCCAACTGCAGCCGTGCCCCATGCAGAAACAGGGAACCGGTGGCCTGCAGCGCAGGCGGAAGCACCCCTGCCATGGCGCGCAGAAGCATGGTTTTGCCGACGCCGGAAGGCCCGAGGATGACGTTGACGCGTCCGGTTTTTGCCTGGTAGTTCAGCTCGTGCAGGATCTCGGTGCGCACCCCGGCCTTGGACTCGGACCAGAGCCGCAGGTCCCGGACCTCAATGGCGGGCTGGTTCGCTGCGGTGGGTGCGGATCCCCCGGAAGCGTTCTGCGGTGCCGGCCGCCGAGTCCGGGATCGCGAAACCGATTCGTGGGCCAGTGCGGAGAGCGCCGCGCTGAGCAGCACCAGCAAGCCCGCGGGGATCACCAGCAGCCACCAGGCTCCGGAGAGCACCCCGCCGCGGGCGTCTTCCAGGATGAGCCCCAAGGACGCCGCCTGCGGGGGCAGTCCCACGCCCAGGAAGGACAATGCCGATTCATGCCAGATGGCATGGGGCAGCTGCAGCACCAAGGCGATGGCAGCCTGGGGAGCTACCGCGGGGATCAGGTGATTTACCCAGATCGCCAGGGGCCGCGCGCCAGCCGCCCGGGACAGCGCCACATACTGTGATTCGCGTTCGCTGATTAAACGCGAACGGACAATGCGCGCGACCTGCGTCCAGTGCGTCAGCGCGATCGCGGCGACGATAGCCCACCACCGCCCGGGCCACATGGACAACACCACCACGCTCAGCAGCAGGTGCGGCACCGCGTTCAAGGTGTCCACCAGACGCATGGCGATCCGGTCGACGATTCCCCCTGCGTAGGCGGCCAGCACGCCGACTCCCACACCGATGAGCGTGGATGCGGCAGCGGAGGCCGCTGCCAGCAGCAGTGAGAGCCGCAGCGCCTGCGCCGAACGCACCCACAGGTCCCGTCCCAGCTGATCGGTGCCGAACAGGTGATCGAGGCCTGGCGGATGAAAGACGGCGCTGAGGTCTGCGCGGTGAACCGCCTGCGGGTTCAGCCACGGCACGCACACCGCATAGAGCACCAGCGCGCCAACTATGAGTCCGGCGGAAAGCTGTCGTCTAGACATCGCGCACCCGCGGATCCGCCAGGACGTAACCGGCGTCGGCCAACGCGTTGCCGGCAAAAACCATCAGGCAGGAACAAGCGGTGACGGCCGCGAGCAGGGCAAAATCTCCCGCCACCGCTGCATCGATGACGGCCGAGGCGATGCCCGGCCAGGCGAATACGCTCTCCACGAGGAGCGCCCCGGTGACTAGCTCGCCCAACCTGCTGCCCACCACGGTCAAAAAAGGCAGGGCCGCAACCGGCAATACCTCGTGGCGCAGGATCTGCGCTTCGGATACCCCGCGCCCACGCGCGGCGAGTATCGCATCCGATTCGAGGACCTCGAACATTGAGCTGCGCAGGTTCAGCAGCAGCCAGGGCAGGAGGCTCACGGCCAGGACCATCGCCGGAAGGATCAGATGCACCAGCATGGTGCCGGCGGTCGGGGCCGCTCCGGCCGAGGAGACCCCGCCGGCGGGCATGCCCAATCCCAACGCAAAGATTGCGATGGCGATCAAGGCCAGGACGAAGGGTGGCAGCGCCTGGGCAGACTGCGCGAAGAGCACCACCGCCCGGTCCAGGACGCCCGCTCGGTGCCGTGCGGCCAGCCAGGCCAGCAGCAGAGAAGCCACGACCGCGAGCAGCAAACCGGTCAGGGTTAGCAGCGCGGTATAGGGCAACCGTTCAAGCAGTACCTCGCGCACCGGTTGCGCATAGAGCCGGGAGAATCCCCAGTCGCCGTGCACGGCGTCTACTGCCCAGCGCCACCACATGAGGAACCAAGGGGTGTCCAGCCCCAGCTGTTCGTTCAGCGCTTCGCGCTGGGTGGCATCGGTGCGTACGTAGCGCGAGCCGAGATAGTTGGCTAACGGGTTGAAAGGAGCAACAGAGGCCAGCCAGAACACCAGGGCGGTGATGCCCGCGGTGACCGGCAGGGCCAGGAGCAACCGGCGCACGAGGATGCCTGAGGCGGTGCGCACCCGTAGCCGTTGGCCACCTGGCTGCCCGCGGCGCCGTGTCATTGCTTGCGGGTCCATTCATGGATTTTTGCCCAAGGGCCCCAGGTGGTTCCGTGGTCGTGGGGTTCCAGGAGCAGCGAGGAGGTATGCCAGTGTTCGCTGACGTCGCTGCGCTGCACGTAGGTGTGGTCCAGGAAGGCGAGCAGGAGCATGGAAGGCTGCTGAACGTAGCGCTGCTGAACCTTCCGGTAGGCCGCGGACCGCGCGTCCGGGTCCAGATTGGTGCGTCCGATATGCAGCTGTTCGTCCATCTCCGAGTCGGCATACCGGCTGGGGTTGTCATAGTAGGCCCCGGCTTCCGGGTAGGAGGAATGGAGCATTTTATAGAGTTGGGTATCAACGTCGTAGGGGTCGTCGCCACCGCCGAGCATGATGGCATCTTGGGTGCTGCGTGGCTCGGCCTCGTCAAAGGTCGCTGCCCGAACATCCACCGTGATGCCGAATTCGGCTAGTTGCGCTGCCACCGCCAGGGAGAGGTCGCGGCGCAAGGAATCTCCCGGGTTGTACAGCACGGTGAATGCCGCCTCGGCCCCGTCCTTGCTGCGAACCCCGTGCTCCGACTCGACCCAACCGGACTTGTCGAGCATGGCGGCGGCGCGTTCCGGGTCATGCGCGAAGGTCGCCTTCGCCGCATAATTCCGGCCGTATTCGGGGGAAACGAAGGTATATGCCGGCCGGCCGCTGCCATCGAGCACGGCGTCGATCAGCTGCTCGCGGTCGACCGCGAGGTTCAGCGCCAGCCGTACTTCGGGCTCTGAGGTGAACGGATGCTCCGCGGGCAGGGAGATGCCGCGCCAGTCCGCCGAGGTAGCGGTGAGCACCTCGTAGCCTGCGCGGCCGGCAAAGCTGTGGGCCAGCCGCGGAGGCAGCACCGTGCCGGTGAATCCTCCCGTGGCCAATCGTTGGCTCCGGGCGTTGTCATCGGGCGCCGCCTCGTAGATCACCGGGGAGGCCTGGACCGGACCGGTGCGGTAATTCGGATTGGCGGTGAGCACCAGCTGCGCAGAGGAGAAATTCTCCACGACATACGGCCCGGTGCCAACCGGCGTGCGGCTGAGTGCCGATTCGGCGACCGGTTTTGCCGGGTCGACGAGTTCTGCCGGGGCGATGCCGATCAGCAGCGAGGTCTTGAAGGACACCTGCGCTTCCTTGAGCTTAAAGCGCACGGTATGTTCGTTGGGTGCGGAGACGGACTCCAGATTCTCCAAGCTGCCGGCAAGGGGCGAGGCGGTTCGCGGATCGAGGATCGCCTGGTAGCTGGCCACGACATCTTGGGCGTCGAAGGTGGTGCCGTCGCTGAACTTGATGTCTTGGCTTAGCGAGATATCCCAAACCAGAGAGTCGGCGGAAATTTTTGGTTCTTTGGCCGCCAAGAGGGGCACGAGATTCGGAAGCTGATCCTGTTCGCCTTCGAGGGTGAACAGCGACTCGTTGATTTTCCCTAGGCCGTAGCTGTCGAAGCCGGCCAGCGGATTCAGGGTTTCTGGCAGCGCCGCGGTGAGCAGGGAGATGGGTTGCTCATCAGCAGCCTGTCCGCTGGCAGGCTGGCAGCCGGCGGTGAATAAGATCAGCGGAAGCGTCAAGAAGGCGATAACGCGGCTGCGGCTGTTTGGCGTA
The DNA here is from genome assembly GCF_052379245.1 of Glutamicibacter sp. AOP12-B1-11. NCBI lineage: Bacteria > Bacillati > Actinomycetota > Actinomycetes > Micrococcales > Micrococcaceae > Glutamicibacter > Glutamicibacter sp. AOP12-B1-11. Next base: position 49,963 of record NZ_JBQSYL010000001.1, read on the forward strand.
CGCAGGGAGGATCCTTTCGCTACTCTAGGGTTGGGGGGATATGTTCACAGGATACATGTGTCCAGCCGAACAGGTGTCACGCCGCGGGGACCGAAATTCGGGGGAGGAAGCGAATAGATGGAAAGCAAGCGCAGCCAGATCGCTGCCGATGCGGTCAACGATGCCCAACGACGCATTTCCCAGTGGGCAGAGGTGTTTTCCCTCTGCGCCGATCCGACCCGAATAAAAATACTCTTCGCCATTCATGCAGCCCCGGATTCCTCGGTGAGTCAGCTCGCTGCGGCGGCGGGGCTCAGCGCGAATACTGTCACCCAGGCCTTGGCGACACTGCAGCGGGCGCAGGTAGTTCAATCCACGCCTGACGGGCGTTTCCGGCGCTGGCGGCTAGTTCACGCAGGAGTTCACCAACTCCTGCACCAGATGGATGCGCCGCATTCCGAATTGCACCCCGAGCACCTGCCGCCACAAGCCGAATAAGCACTCGCATCGGCGTCCTCCGGCGGCGTTCGCCGGAAAGGCGGCCAGGCACTTACTTGGCGGTCTGCTGGATATGGTCCAGATGCGCCTCGAGCTTGTTGCTGGCGCGGCTGAGGTGATCGGCCAAGGTGCTGGCGGCCCCCTGCGCGTCATGGGCCTCGATCTGCTTCAGGAGCTTTTGATGCTCCGCGGCTATATCTTTGGTGCTTAGCAGCGTGGCATCCTGCACGTGCGTCATGCACAACCGAATCTCGTCACTGAGCTGGGCATAGCTTGCGCTGGTGCGTTGTGAGCCCAAGGCATTGACCAGCGCAGAATGGAATCTGACATCGGGTTCCACGATCTGCACCGGTGAGGCATTGGATAGCGCGGTGATTTGCGCGTTGGCCTCATATGCTGCCGGTGGAACATGCCCGGTAGTTGCAAGCAATCGCACCGCTTCGGCTTCGATGATTGCGCGCGTCCGGTAGATGTCTCGGGCGTCGGCCGAATTCAGCACGGTGACCCGGGCGCTCTGATGCGCGTTGCGGGTCAAGAGCCCGCTGGCCACCAGGTTTTCGAGTGCCGCCTTCGCGGTGGGTCTCGCCACGGTGTAATGCGCGGCGACGTCCACCTCGCTCAGCGCAGTGCCGGGGGTCAGTTCGCCAGCGAAAATTCTGCTCCGCAGATCATTGATGATCGCCTGGACTACCGAGACGACACCGAGCCTTGCGGGCATGGAATTCCTTTCAAGAAACTTGCTGACCCCTCGAGTATCCCACGAAAGGCACTAACATAGCATGTGTACTTGTTAGACAATTTTCTTATTCGGTAGGCTGGGCCTACCAACCGCACAGGAGCGCATCATGGCATTGAGCACGCCGGCACTCGGCGAAACCAAGGTTTCGCCGAGCATCCTTGACTTGGTCGCCGAGCCCGACCGCGTCAAAACCACGTCAATCGACCGGGTGGCATACGCCTCCGACGCTTCGCACTACCTCTACACCCCGCAGGCGGTGATCATCGCCAAGGACGCAGTCGAGGTTTCGCAGCTTCTTGCGGCCAGCATGCGCGCCGGCCAGCCGGTAACGCTTCGCTCCGGCGGCACCTCGCTCGCCGGCCAGGCGAGCGGTGACGGGTTGATGCTCGACGTGCGTCGAAACTTCCGCGGCATCACGGTGCTTGATCAGGGCAAGCGCGTGCGTGTGCAGCCCGGCGCGACGGTGCGTCAGGTCAATGCGCGGCTCTCGGCATACGGCTTCAAGCTTGGGCCAGACCCGGCCAGCGAGGCGGCCTGCACCATTGGCGGCGTGATCGCCAACAACTCGTCGGGCATGGCATGCGGTACCGAGTTCAACACCTACCGCACGCTGGAATCGATGACCTTTGTGCTTCCCAGCGGCACCATGATCGACACCGCTGCCCCGGATGCCGATGCCAAACTGGCCGCTGCCGAGCCGGAACTTGTCGCCACCCTCGAGCGCTTGCGGGACCGCGTGCGCGGAAATAAGGATTCCGTGGCGCTGATCGAAAAGCACTTTGCCCTGAAGAACACCATGGGCTACGGCATCAATTCCTTCTTGGACCACCAGACGCCGGCGGATCTGCTCGCGCACCTGATTATCGGTTCCGAGGGCACCTTGGCTTTTGTCGCCGAGGCGGTCTTCCGGACCGTGCCGATTCGCAAGCTCGCGATCGCCACCCTGGCGGTCTTTGATTCCTTGGATCTGGCAACTCGCGCGCTACCGGATTTGCTGGACTCGGGCGCGGCGACTCTGGAGCTCATGGACTCCACCTCGCTGCGCGTGGGCCAGAGCCTGCCCGGGGTGCCCGAGGCAATTATGGGCTTCGAAGTCAACGCCCAAGCAGCCCTGCTCGTGGAGTACCATGCGGACTCGGACGAGGAGCTTGCCGGGCTGCAAGGTGATGGGCAGCGCCTGCTGGACGCGGCGTCGCTTCGCGCCCCGGCCGTGCTTTCGGCCGACGCGGTGAACCGCCAGGCCGCGTGGAAGTTCCGCAAGGGACTCTATGCGTCGGTGGCTGGCGCACGCGTTTCGGGAACTACCGCGTTGCTCGAAGACGTTGCGGTGCCCGTTGCCTCGTTGGCCGAAACCTGCGGAAGCCTGCAGGAGCTCTTCGACGAGTACGAGTATGAAGATTCGGTGATCTTCGGCCACGCCAAGGATGGAAATATCCACTTCATGCTCACCGACCGCTTCGAGGGCGAGAGCGCGTTGAACCGCTACAACGCCTTTAACGACAAGATGGTCGACCTGGTGCTCTCCAAGGGCGGCAACCTGAAGGCCGAGCACGGCACCGGGCGCGCCATGGCACCCTTCGTCCGACGCCAGTACGGCGATGAGCTCTACGAAGTCATGGTTCAGCTCAAGGCTGCCTGCGACCCACGGCTGATGCTCAACCCGGGGGTCATCATCGATGAAGACCACGCAGCCCACATCCGCAACATCAAGCTGAACGAGACCATCGAGGTTGAAGCCGACCGCTGCGTTGAGTGCGGTTACTGCGAGCCCGTCTGCCCATCCAAGGACCTGACGCTGACCCCACGCCAGCGCATCGCAGTGCGCCGCGCGATCGCCAAGGCCGAGGCCGAAGGCAACCAGGAGCTCGCCGCAGAGCTCGAGCGCGACTTCGCATACTCCGCGGTGGAGACCTGCGCGGTGGACGGCATGTGCGTCACCGCCTGCCCGGTGCAGATCAATACCGGCCTGCTGGTCAAGCGTCTGCGCCGCGAGGATGCGAACCCGGCGATGGCGGCCGGGTTCAAGGCCGCGGCCAAGGGCTGGGGCGCGGCAACTCGCGTCGGCTCGGTGGCGTTGAGCGTTGCAGACAAGTTCCCGGCGTCGCTGGTCCGTGGCGCCACCGACGTGGCCCGCAAGGTCGTGGGCAACGACACCATGCCGCGCTATGACGCAGATCTGCCGGCCGGCGGCAAGGCGCGCAAGCCGCTGACGGGAAATCTTGGTGCCGCGGGTACCGAGCCAAGCGCCATCTACCTGCCTGCCTGCGTGAACTCGATGTTCGGCCCTGGCGGCGAAGGGCAGGGGGTGGCTCCGGCCTTCGAACAGCTGCTGCAGCAGGCAGGCATTTCGGTGCTGGTTCCGGAAGGCATCGAATCGATGTGCTGCGGTACCCCATGGAGCTCGAAGGGCTACGAGGACGGGCATGCGGTGATGGCCCAACGCGTGCTCGATCAAGTCCACGCCGCCCAGCCGGCGTTTAGGCTACCGGTAATTTCCGATGCAACCAGCTGCACCGAGGGCTTCGCGCATACCTTGGAAGAGCACGGCTTTGAGGTAGTCGACCTGCTGGCCTTCACCTCGCGGCACCTGCTGGACAAGCTCCCGCAAGCCAAGCGGGTCGATTCGCTGACCCTGCACCCCACCTGTTCGTCAACGCAGATGGGCCTGAACGGTGATCTGCAGCAGGTCGCCGAAGCGGTCGCGGAAACCGTGCACGTTCCGGTGAATTGGGGTTGCTGCGCCTTTGCCGGAGACCGCGGCATGCTGCACCCGGAGCTAACCGCCTCGGCCACCGCACGCGAAGCCGCCGAGGTGCGCGAGCTGGACGCCAGCGCCCACGCCTCGTGCAACCGCACCTGCGAGCTGGGCATGAGCCGGGCTACCGGCAAGGACTACCGCCATGTAATTGAACTGCTGGCGCAAGGCACCGGGACCGCTTAGCCGCGCGCGACGAGGCGGACCGCGGACAAGGTGCCGATGGCGAAGACCAGGGTTGCGGCCAGCACCAGAGCCAGCGGTGCGTCCCAGCCCCCGGTGGTGGTATTGAGCCACCCGGCCAACGGCGGAGCGATGGTAGCCGCTACATATCCTCCGCCCTGGATTCGAGCGGAGGCGGAGGCCGCCTGCGCATTTGTGCTGGTGATCCGCGGGATAAGCGAGAAGATCGCGGTGAACCCTCCACCCTGGGCGACTCCGCCGATCACCGAGAATGCAATGTAGGCCTCTGGTGCGGCCAGCAATCCCAAGGGCAGTGCAATCCAGCAGATGGCTACGACGAGCGCCGGAACCCAGGGGCCGGTGCGGGCGGCCAGCAGCGGAACGCCCAAGGCGCCCACCACCGCGGCGATCTGGAACAGCGAAGCGCTAGCGGCCGAGGAAGCAAGGGAAAGCCCCGCGGTTTCGGCCAGCAGCAACGGAAGCCAGGTGGTGGTCGCGTAGTAGGCGGCGGATTGGCCGCAGAAACCGAAGACCAGCAGGGCGGTCACCTTGCGGTTCCGGGATCTCGCGGCAACCAGCATCGCGGCGTCGGCTTCGGTCGTGGGTCGTTTGGGAGCAGGGTCGTCCGGCAACTCGGCGGACGTGGCGCCCGCGCGGCGCATCCGGAGAAGCAGCAGCCAGAAAACCAGCCCCAAGGCGGTGACAACCGTCCATCCGGCGATCGCGATGCGCCAGCCGAAAGCGGCCGCGAGCGGGGCGGTCCCGAGCAAGGTCACCATGGAACCGACATTCATGGCCGCGGAATACACGCCCGTCGCCACCGGGGCCCGCCGCCACGGCACGTCGCGGCGAATGATGACCGGAACTACGATGTTTCCCAAGGTTATCGCCGCGCCGATCAGCACCGTGCCAGCCAGCAGGAGCGGGGCAGAGCCCAGCGAGCGGATTATCGTCCCGACCAGCACGCCGACCAAGCACAAGATGACGGTGGCCTCGGCGCAGAAACTGCGTATGGTGCCGGTTGCCAGAGGCGTCGCGATGGCGAAAAGTAAAACCGGCAGACCCGTGAGCAATCCGGCTCCGGCGGCGCTGAGCCCGGTGTCGGATTGGATGTCGGCCATGACCGCGGTGGGTGAGATGATCGGCGCACGCAGGCTCAGCGCCAAAATGGCGATTCCGGCGATGACCCAGAGCAAGGCCCAATTCTTCTTGGCTGGGTTGCGATGCGTGGCGATCTCCTTAAGTACACGAGTCGGGGCTCACCTCAAACCCTAGAGCAGAAACGCTAGTGGGTCGGTTATTCCTAAATATGACGCAACAACACGAGGCCCCTTCTGCCCGCAGAGATCGCCCTCTGCCATCCGTGGTAACACAAGAGTTCGGCGCCAGCGGCAAATAGGTCGAGCGCCTTCGCAGATTTCGAAGGCGCTCGAGTATTCGACCCTCGCGGGAGGAAACAGAAAGCTTCTGTGGCTACCCAGCATTTGCCCCCAAAATAATGCAGATGCTGGGGCGCTGGCCACCTATGCGAGAATGGGCTGGAGACGACGTTAATCGATCTACCAGAACTAACGACACCGCAACAACTTGAAACTTCTAGCTACAACGATTTTAGCCAGCTAGCCGCTGCATCGGCAAGCGAAATGGTGGCGTTCGTACGAATCTGAGCAAGGTGAACAAGTGTGAAAAACCTGTATGATCAGGTCAAATAACACATTCTTGTTTTGGAATATATATAGAGGCATATCGGCCCGGGCTCACTCAGGGTGAAATGTCTTCCACGAAATGATCAAAGCTGACGGCCGGCTCCTACAATTAATTCACTAGGCGGAACAAATTACCGTGCGAAAACGAGGACCGTCGATGCGCCGGATTTCAAGGGGAAGCCCTGAAATCTGCGTTCGCCCTTGGCTGGCGTCGCAGGCGACTTGCGGCAATTGCGTCCTGACCGCAATGCGGGCCGGTCGGAGCAATCCGGCGCTGGTTCGATACGCGGCACGAGTCCCGGTCATTTGCTTGCCGGGTGCCACGAAATACTGCTCTGGCTGCATGTAAATTCGGGTTGCCATTTGCGGCAAACCGCCTGAAGCGGTGGGCAATCTTGGAAAATTCCCTGGTTCGAAAGGCTCCCCAAGTGGCATCAGCCCGCTCCATGGGCATGAATGGCGGTTCAAATTATCCTGAATACCACCTTCTCGGTGCTATTCACCCCTGCGATTCCTCGGTGGCCAGCACGTAGTCTGTAATCACATACGGAGACTAGGGAGAATCGAATGCGGATCGCGGTACTGCAAGCCGAGGCAACGGTGCTGAATATTGAGTCCAACCTCGCCTTGCTTGAGGATGCCGCGGCCCGCGCCTCCTCCGGAGGAGCAAGTATCCTGCTAACCCCGGAGCTTTTCACCGTGGGCTATGCACCCAAGTTGCTCCGTGCCGGCCTTGAAGAATCGGTGCTTCCTTCGGTGGTTGAACGGCTTGCGCAGATCGCGGCGAAGCACAAGATTGCGCTGCTTTATTCGTTGCCGCAGCGCGGCGACACCGGATGGCACATCACCTCGACCTTCATTGATGATTCCGGGAAGATGCTGGCGAACTACGTGAAGGTGCACTTATTCGGCACTGAAGAACTGCAAGCTTTTGTTCCGGGATCTTTGGCAGCCACGGTGCTCGACTACCGCGGGATACGGCTTGGGCTGGCCATCTGCTTCGACATCGAGTTCCCGGAAGTGGTCCGCGAAGCAGCCGTCCGCGGCGTTCAGCTCTTGCTGGTGCCCACTGCCTTGGGGGTGGGCTATGAGCGGGTGTGCACCACCTTGGTGCCCGCAAGGGCCATGGAAAACCAGTTGTATGTGGCTTACGCAAACCACACCGGAACGCAGAATGGATTTGCCCTGGCCGGGTCCAGCGTCATTGCAGGACCGGACGGTGAGCTGCTGGCCGGTGGCGGGACCGAACCGGAGCTGCTCTTTGCTGATATCAAGCCGCGGCATATTGCCGAGGCGCAAGCCCGGGTCCCGTATTTGAACGCCTCGAGACCTGACCTGTACCGACAGTGGGCTCAGGAGCGCCCCTAACTGGTCTTGATAAACGACAACGCCAGCAGCAGCTCCATCCGAATCGTGGCCTCGGTGAGGTCCACGTGCAGCAGTTCGCCAATCGTGCCGATATGCCGACGCACCGAGTTCCGGTGCAAGCTGACGGTGCTGGCCGTCAGATCCCACGAGCCATTGGCGCCCAACCACGCCCGCAGTACCGCCAAATACAGATCTCGACGCGCAGCCGGGAGGGCCAAGACCCCGGCAAGCCGCTGCTCTGCCAACTGCATGCTCGCTTCCTGCGGAAGCAGCGACGCGAAGGTGCGCGGCAATTGTGCCGCGTCCAGGCTCCGGCGTTCTTCGAGAATTCGAGGGAGCAGGGCCTTGGCCTGGATCGCCAGATCCCCAAGTGAAGAACCAGCTCGCTCGTCCACCGCTGCTGGGTGGCTGAATGCGGCCAGATAACCTGCGTCTTCGAGCCGTTTGAACAGGTGCGGGTTCGGGGCCGCTTGCGTAAGTGCCAGGAGCTGTTCGCCGGAGGAGGACACCAGCCTTGTTTCCAGCAAGGAACGCAATGTGGTGATGTGGTGGGCGAAATTGGATTCGGGATCCGGACTCTGCTGGGCGATGGCGGCCACACGGATCTGGCGTTGCGCGCCACCGGTGCTCTGGATCAGCAGTCGCAGCTGCTGCTCATCGAGTGCGCTACGCGATCCCAGCAGCAGGCTGCTTGCAAGCTGCGTCGGGGCGAACGAACCTGAGACCTTCTGCCTAGCCACGACTTCCAGCAATCCGAGCGCGGTAGCCACCAGATTATGCTCCACGGCCGTGGGGGTCTGCGCAAAGCTTGCCTGCAGGACGCCCAGCAACGCCGCCTGGCGGCGCCCGGGGGCCACCGCGCGAATCGGGAATCCAAGATGCGTGCCCGTCGAGTCCTGAAGCAGCGCAAATTGTTGGCTGCCGTCGGACTGTGTGGCCTGCTCGTACAGCAGTTCAGTTACTTCGGAGGAGAGCGTGGGGCCGTCCGGAGCGCAGGCAGAATAGCGCAGCCGCAGGGTGCTGCCGAAGAGGCGGACCGTGCACTGGGCACGCTGCGAAAGCGTCGCCACGAGCTGCTGTTCGGGGTTTCGATCCGAGACGCAGCGGATGAGCGCACGGTTCGCTTCCGCATTATTGCGCAGCAGGGCCGCACCGTCGGCTTCCAGGAGCTTGGAAAAGGCGATGCCCACCGCGGCGAAGGGAAGGCTGGCCGGTATCTCCCACAGCGTCAGATTAAAGCGCTTGCAGGCTCGAATTACCGTTTTCGGGATCTCGGTGAAATAGGGTTCCAATCCGAAACCCAGGGCGCTGACCTTCGCTTCGGAAAGCCGGTGAATGAACTCATCCACCTTCTGCTGGTCTTCTTCGACGCCGACTAGGGGAAATCCGCTGGTGAGAATCAATTCGTTATCCAGCAGATAATCGGTTGGGTCATCCATATCGCTGGGTTCGACCCAGCGCAGGGGGAGATCCCCGGAGTCGTGGACCACTCTCACCTCGCCCGGCAGCTGGCGGAGGAAACGGCCCATGCTCATCGTATTTCCGGGGAGCGCCGTGAAGTTTCGAGTCGATCCAGGCGCTTGCCCATTAGGTGCATTTTGTCCCATGTTCAATAATATTAGTTCAAAAACGCCTCCCCTGAGATGTGACTCACAGCCATAGGGTTGAGTTCGACAGAAAATTTCTCCCCAGTGAGGTTTCAGCATGAACAGCACCCTCGAAACGACTGATCGGCCAAGCACTGCCCTCGGGCCGCAGCTGCGCCGACGCAAGTCGATCAGCAGCATGCTTCGGGAAGCGGAGACGAATTCGGGACATGGCCAGCTGCGCCGTTCGCTCGGCGTGGTCCAACTGACCATGATCAGCATCGGTGCGACCATGGGTACCGGCATACTGGTGATCCTCGGTGCCACCGTGCCGATCGCCGGCCCGGCCATCTGGATCTCCTTCGTGATTGCCGGCGTGACGGCTCTGCTCTCGGCGGTCTCCTACGCCGAGATGGCGGGCATGGTCCCGGTGGCCGGATCGAGCTATTCGTATTCCTATGCGACCATGGGCGAAGGCATCGCCTGGATCTGCGGATGGTGCCTCGTGCTCGAATACGCGGTCTCGGTAGCCGCGGTGGCAGTCGGCGCCGGTGAATACGTGAACGAGACGCTGCGGGCCTTCGGCCTGGAACTGCCCACCGCGCTGGCTGGCGGACCGGGCGAGGGCGGCGTGGCAAACCTGCCTGCACTGATCGTCGTGGTGCTGGCGACGCTGCTGCTGGTGCGCGGCGCCAAGGAATCCGCCTGGGTCAACACGGTGGTTGTCATCATCAAGGCCAGCATCCTGCTGCTCTTCTGCGCGGTGGCATTCAGTGCGTTCAACGCAGGAAATTTCGAACCGCTCCTGCCGATGGGCGCCGCCGGAGTGACCGCGGCCGCTTCGACGGTGTTCTTCTCCTACATCGGATTCGATGCGGCGTCCACGGCCGGAGAGGAAGCGGTAAATCCCAAACGCGACATGCCGCGCGCCATTCTGTGGTCCATGCTGATCGTCACCATCACCTATGTGCTGGTAGCCGTCTCCGCTATTGGCGCACGCGAATGGAACTGGTTCGAGGGAACCGAAGCGGCGCTCGTGCAGATCATCGGTGAAGTAACCGGCCAGCCTTGGCTGGTGCTGCTCTTCGCGGTCGCCGCGGTGCTGGCCATAGCCTCCGTGGTGCTCACGGTGCTCTACGGGCAAACCAGGATTCTGCTGTCGATGTCCCGTGACGGACTGATTCCCAAGACCTTCGGCGAGATCTCTTCGCGTACCGGAACGCCGGTCCGCGGAACCCTCATTACCGGCTTCCTGGTCGCGGCCACCGCCGGCTTCATTCCCCTCGGTGCGCTGGCGGATGCCACCAGTATCGGTACGCTCTTCGCCTTTGCGCTGGTGGGCGTCTCGGTGATGTATCTGCGTCGCAGGCAGCCGCTGGCGCCGCGGACCTTCCGGGTGCCCTTCTACCCGCTAACCCCGATCCTCGGCGTTGCCGCCTGCGTGTTCCTGATGAGCCAGCTCGGGCCTGACACCTGGTTCGTCTTCGGCATCTGGATGCTTGCAGGCATCGGCATCTACTTGGGCTACGGGCGCAGCCGCTCCCGGCTGGGCCAATTATCCAAGAAAGAATACATCGCCAGCCACATCGGCGAACAGTAGCAATTTTCCCTATACTCCAACTAATGGCACGAACCAAAGGAAACGCAGGACACTCCCATGAGCACTTTTGAGACCGCAGCTACCTCATCTTCCGGCACCGCGCCACAGAACGATGGCAGCATCAATATGCTCAATCCGGACTTTCCGTTCGGCTACGACCTCTTTCTGGCGCACCCCGACGGCCTGGGAAGCGTGCCGGCGGAGCTCTACGGCACCGAGGTGGCCGTCATTGGCGCCGGATTGTCGGGTTTGGTCACCGCGTATGAGCTGATGAAGATGGGGCTCAAGCCAGTGATCTTCGAAGCGGACGAAATTGGAGGCCGGCTGCGTACCGCCAGTTTCCAGGCAGCACCGCAGATCACCTGCGACCTTGGAGGGATGCGCTTCCCGGTGTCCAGCAAGGCGCTGTTCCACTACATCGACGAGCTGGGGCTGGAAACCTTCGATTTCCCGAACCCGCTGGCGGAGCCAACCGGTTCAACCGTCATAGAGCTCAAGGGCCAGAAGATCTATGTGGAAGACCCGGACGACCTGCCGGTCTTCTACCGCGAAGTGGCCGAGGCGTGGAAGCGTGCCCTGCAGGATGATGCCCAGTTCGAGCAGATGCAGCAGGCCATCAAAGCCCGCGATACCGCAAAGATCAAAAGCATCTGGAATGATCTACTCGACGAATATGACGAGGAAAGCTTCTATGGATTCATCGCGAATTCCCGGGCCTTCAAGGAAGCCGGCTTTGAGCACCGCGAGGCCTTCGGCCAAGTCGGCTTCGGCTCCGGTGGCTGGGATACCGACTTTCCGAACTCCATCCTGGAAATTCTTCGTGTGGTGTACACGGATGCCGATGACAACCACCGGGGTCTGAGCGGCGGCGCCGCGAAACTCCCGCATGCCCTGTGGAACCACGGGCCACAGGAGCTGGCCCACTGGCCTGCGGGCACCTCGCTGGCCTCGCTGCATGGTGGCGCGCCGCGCGGGGCCGTGGCCGAGATTCGGCGCTCGCAACGGAAGGGTTTCGGCGGCGCCCAAGCGATCGAGGTGACCGAGCGCTTCGGCAGCAGCCGCACCTTCGGCGCGGTGGTCTCCACGGTGCAGTCCTGGCTGCTGTCCACCGGTATCAAAACCGAGGAGGGGCTATTCCCGGCAGAACTGTGGACCGCTATCGAGCGGAGCCATTATATGCAGTCATCCAAGACCTTCGTCATGGTAGATCGTCCGTTCTGGAAGGACCGCGATCCAGTCACCGGCGAGTACCTGATGTCCATGACGCTCACCGACCGGTTGAATCGTGCCACATACCTCTTGGATAACGGCGAGGGCCAGCCGGCGGTCATTTTGCTCTCCTACACCTGGAATGACGACGCGCTGAAGTGGCTGTCGCTGCCTGCCGAACGCCGCATGGAACTCATGCTTCATTCGCTGGAGAAGATCTACCCGAAGCTGGACATCCGAAGCCACATCGTGGGTCAACCGATTACGGTTTCATGGGAGGCAGACCCGAACTTCATGGGTGCATTCAAGGCAAACCTGCCCGGGCACTACCGGTACCAGGAACGCCTGTATACGCACTTCGACCAGCGGGAGCTGCCCGCCGAACACCGCGGGATCTTCCTGGCTGGTGATGACGTGTCGTGGACTGCGGGGTGGGCCGAGGGCGCGGTGACCACAGGGCTGAACGCCGTTTGGGGTGTGCTCCAGCACCTCGGCGGCCAGGATGCCGCGCAAAATCCTGGCCCGGGCCAGTTCCTTGACGAGCTGGGGCCGATGAAGCTGAAAGACGCGGACGAACTGGTTTCCTGATTCGAGCGCCCGGGGATGAATCGTCCCCGGGCGCTCGGTGTCCCACCTCGTGGCAACGCCCGGCTCCAGCTAGCGCAATCGGTGTGGCATGGCCTATGCTGATTCCTGTCAGGAGCCGCCTCATAAGGCTCCGGCGCTCTCAAAAGGGGCGATACCCGTTGCCGAAAGCAACTGGTAACGGCAGACATATATGGAATTTTCTTTAGTTTTCTTCAGGAAAAGAGTCCATTATGTCCAGCGTTTCAGCTACCATCGCCCATGCCCTTAAGCCGATTGCTCCACAGATCTTTGGTCTGATGGGCAACGGCAACGCACACTTCCTCGATGCCGCCGTTCGCGCAGGCTTTAGCTACACCGCCGTGCGCCACGAGTCCGCAACGGTGTCCGCCGCCGATGCCTACTTCAGGATTTCAAACCGCCTCGCTATCGCCTCGACCACGTACGGCGCAGGTTATACCAACGCCGTCACCGCCTTGGCCGAGGCTGCGGCCGCGCGCACTCCATTGCTGCTAGTTACCGGCGATGCGCCGACGACCGGTTTGCGCGGTTGGGACGTTGACCAGGCCGCCATCGACTCCGGTGTGCGGGCCGTGCGCTACGAGGTGGACCGGCACACCCCGGGCGCAACGGCTCTCGCCGCGGCCGCCCACGCGCTGCGCGAACAGATCCCGGTGGTTCTGTCCATCCCCTACGACCTCGCTGCGGCCCCAAGCCTCGAAGTTGAACTGCCCGAGTTCAACAGCTTCCGCAGTGTTCCTCCGGCGCCTGAACTCAATGCAACTCAACTACGGGCCATCACCGACCTGCTTTTGGCCGCCAAACGCCCGCACATCCTCTATGGTCGTGGAGCCATCGACGCGGCAGCGGGTATTGCCGAACTTGCCGAACGGCTAGGAGCCACCACCTCGGGAACCCTGCTGGCCCGCGACCTGTTGGACTACCCGTACGATCTGGGAATCACCGGTGGCTTCGCCACCGAACGAAACGCCGAAATCATCGAACAGGCCGATACCGTGCTGGTGCTCGGGGCCGGACTTAATCAGTTCACCATGCGCTTCGGGGAGCTGGTCAACGTCGGAGCACAGGTAGTGCAGATCGATCTTGCGGCCAGCGCCACGAGTCCGCGAGTGGATTACTTCGCCACCGGAGACGTCGCCGCCGCGGTTAAAGGTCTCCTGGGCACCGTGGGCGCCCAAGATTCGGGATGGGCCGGCTCGATAAACCTGGGCTCGGTCCGCGACCGCCCGCGGGGGGAGGAGCGCGCCGCGGACGGTCTGCTCGATCCGCGTCGAGTGGCCAGCGAACTGGAAGAGATCTTGCCCCAGAACCGGGTGCTGGTTCAGGACGGCGGGCACTTCATCGGTTGGGGGCCCATGTACTGGTCAACCTCCGGGGCGCGATCGCTGACCTGCGTAGGCACCGCTTATCAGTCCATTGGCTTAGGCATTGCATCCATGGTCGGCGCGGGGGCAGCGGCCGAAGGCCGCACCGTAGTGCTAGCCGCCGGAGACGGCGGATTCCTGATGGGCCTAGCCGATCTCGAATCGATCGTGCGCACCATCAGCAGCGGAGTCATCGTGATCTACAACGACTCAGCCTACGGAGCGGAGGTCCACCAATACGGATCCATTGGCCTGCACGAAGATCCAATGCTCATCCCAACGGTCGACTTCGCGGCACTCGCCACCGCGGTGGGCGCAACGGGCATTCGCATCGACTCGCTGGCCGATTTTTCCAAGGTTCGGCAGTGGGTAGATCAAGGGGCGAAGGGAATATGTCTGGTGGATGCGCGGATCTCACCGAACGTTCGGGCACCATATATGGAAGAAATACTGGTCGCGAACGCGCGGGCCGCCGCGGCGCAGGCATCACAATCCGATTAAGATGCTGGATTATGAGTGCTGATTCGGCGTAGGGTTGCAGAGTGCGCAAAGTCTTAGTAGGAACGGCAAGCCTAGGTTTGGGAGCACTATTAATGTTCCCCGCCACGGGCGCCATTGCCGCCCCTTGGGACGCGCAAGACCCCAACCCCGCGCCGAGCCAGGGGCTGTCTGAAACATCGTTGCGTGTCGCCACGCTAGCCACCGAGATGACCCGGGATGTTCCGGGGCAGCTCTCCGCAGACCTCATGCAGGGAGACGACCGCGAAGCCGCGCAGGCAGCGGACAGCATCACCGCAGCCAATGCCGACTTCGTGGTGCTTACCGGGATGGATGCAGATGAACAAGCCGTGCAGGCGTTCCAGGACCATTACCTGAATAATCCAGAGGACTCCCGGCGGGACGTTGAATACGACTACGTTTACCTAGGCACGGGCAACAAAGGTAAACCAAGCGGCGCGGATCTCAACGGGGACCGGATTGTCGGCGGCCCCGAAGACGCTTGGGGGCAGGGCAACTTCGAAGGCCAAGGCGCCGTCGTTGTCCTTTCCAAATATCAGATAGACCAAGAATCAGTCACCGGAATTTCGGAGCTGAAATGGTCAGCCGTGCCGGGGAGCAGGCTCGATGATTCTGGATTGAGCGGCGCACTGGCGGCTTCAATTCCCGTGATGAGCAGCGGACTTTGGGATATTCCGATCGAGTACCGCGGCAAGCACGTACATGTGCTCGCCGTGCAAACGGACGACGCTTCCGGTGGCTATTCCTTTGCCGAAGCTCGCCAACTCGACCAGTTGCGGGTTATCTCCGATTACCTCGACGGCGAAAAATACCTGCAGGGTGACCAGGGGGTAAAAACCCGTGGAGTCGGAAAAAGCCCATATGTCTTAGCCGGTTCCCTAGGCCAGCAGCCATCCTCGTTGGCCGCGCGGGATGCGCTGCTGCATCAAGCCGACCATCCCGAGGCGCTCAGCGATTCGGGAAATTATCTCCTCCCAAGTAGTGCCTGGCAGGTCCTTGGCCAAGGGCATATCGGCGACCGAGCACCGCTCCAGGCGCAAACCATCGACGGCCCGCCCCAAATCAACGATCCGGCTCCCGCCCTGATCTGGACCGATATTCAGTTCTAAACTTCTTCCACCAACAGCCGCCGCAGGTGCTCGTTGAGGAACAACCCCTGCGGGTCCACCGTGGACCGCATCGCCTGGAAATCGGCGAAACGCGGGTATAGCGCGGACAGCTGCGAAGCACCCAAGGAATGCTCTTTGCCCCAGTGCGGCCGCCCTCCATGCCTGCGCAGAATTCGTTCGGCCGCAGGGAAGTATTCAGGCACGTTATCGCGGACGTAGCGATGCACCGCGAGATAGACAGTCGGCCGCCCGCTGGCGGTTCCCAGCCAGGTGTCATCGGCCGCCGCGGTGCGAACTTCTATCGGGAACACCACTGGTGCCGGAGCCTTGGCCAAATAGGCTCGGAACTCGGCGAACGCGGTGCCGAAGCTTTCCAGGGGCAGGGCATATTCCATTTCGGTGAAGCGCACACGTCGCGGCGAGGTGAAAACTCGATACCATTGACCGGTGTGCTTGCGCTCGGAGAGCGCCGCGGCAGCCAGCCGATTTAATCGCGGAATCCACTGCGGACGCAGCGCGCCGAGGGTACAGATCGCCTGGAGCGCACCGTTCGATAGCAATTCGTCATTGAGCCACGTCGATACCTTGCCCGGCGCGTTCGGTGCGCTGATGCCTGCCGGCAGGCGAGTATTGGCTTTGACAAGAGCCCTGCTAGTGCCGGAGAACCAGAAGAACTCCAGATGATCTGTTGACCTTGACCGTTCGATAAAACTCTTCGAGATCTGGT
Source organism: Glutamicibacter sp. AOP12-B1-11 (assembly GCF_052379245.1). Taxonomy (NCBI): domain Bacteria; kingdom Bacillati; phylum Actinomycetota; class Actinomycetes; order Micrococcales; family Micrococcaceae; genus Glutamicibacter; species Glutamicibacter sp. AOP12-B1-11. The sequence goes on from NZ_JBQSYL010000001.1 coordinate 65,911, forward strand.
CAATGTCTTCCACGCGCTCCACCGCGCTGAGCATGAATTCCGGGACGCAGCGGAGTCTGACATGGGTGATCACCCCGAGCGCACCGAGACTTACCCGGGCAGCCTGAAAAAGATCCGCATTCTCGGTGGGAGAGGCGCGCATCTCGGTTCCGTCGGCCAGCGTGATGCGTAGCCCGCTGACCATTCCGCTAAATCCGGTGAACGCCAGCCCGGTCCCGTGAGTCGAGGTGCTGATCGCACCGGCAAGCGATTGCCGATCGATGTCTCCCATATTGGCCAGTGCCAAATTGTAGGGTCTAAGCAGCCTGGGAATCTGCCACAACCGAGTGCCCGACCGGAAGGTCACCTCGTGGGTGAGCGCATCGACCTCTTCGATTCCTTGGAAGCCATCGAGATTTAGCAGTACGCCCGAAGTCTGGACCAGCGGAGTGAATGAATGCCCAGCGCCCATGGCGCGCACCGTGTACCCCTCTTTCGCGGCCTTCGCGAAGACCCCGGGAAGCTGGGCGGGGTCGGTGATGCTCTGCCACCGTGCCGGTGTTGCGCTGACGGTCCGCGAAAAATTGGCGAAACGCTTCACAAAAATGCCTTGCCCTCACCACGATAGGTCGGCCAATCTTCGACGATCTGCCCGTTTGAGTACACGGCCAGACGATTGAGCCGTTCGGCCGGCTCACCTGCCTTGGCGTGGCGCAGCCATACGGTGTCGCCGATTTTGAGCTTGCTTGCTGTGGCGCCGCGCAGCGGGGTTTGCACCTCGCCGGCTGCTTCCAAGGGAAGGTACTTGAGTCGTTTTGGCCAGGCGATCTGTGGCAGGCGGCTCTTTCCCGACGGACCCGAAGCGATCCAGCCGCCGCCGAGGATGGTGACGATGTCGGGTTCGGGACGGCGGACCACGCTGAATCCGAGGAATAGAGCTGGGGTAGGGCGGAAAGATTTGTAGGCATCGAACAATGCCGGGGCGAAGAGTCCTGATCCGGCCGAAACTTCGCTCACCCCAGACTCCTGCACGCTGGTCTCGATAGAACCGGTGCCGCCGGCGTTGACAAATCTCAACGGGGCCACCGCGTTGACTAGCTGAACAGTTTCGTTGCGACGCTCGGCTAGCTCGGCGGCACTGCGTTTGCGCATGGTCCGCGCGAGCAGCGCCTTCAGCCCGAATCCTCCGTCCGGCACCGAGGCGATCTGAGACTCGTAGCCCATCAGCCCCTCAACCTTGAAGCCGCTGCGTCTGAGCACTAGGCGTGCCAGCTCGGCCACGTCTTCCGGATCATGCAGTGGCGAACGGGCGGCGCCCAACCGCAATGATGGAGAGGGGTAGTAGGCCGCATCAAGTTCCAGTGCAACTTTCAATTCCAGATGCCCCGGCGCAACCTTGTCGATGAGGTCCAATTGCGCCACGTCATCGATCATCACCGTGATCTGGTCGCGCGCCTGCTCGCTGCTGGCCCACCGGCTGATTGCGCCCGGGTCTGTTTGCGGGTAGGCGACTACTAGGTCTTTTAGCCCGTGGCTCGCCAGCCACAGCGCCTCGGCGAGGGTGAAGCACAGGACGCCGCTAAACCCAGGTTGCGCTAAGACTCGTTCAAGCGCCCAACGTACTCGTAGGGACTTGGATGCCACCCGAATGGGAATGTTCCCGGCTCTTTCGCGCAGAGCGATCGCATTCCGGTCGAAGGCTTCTAAATCGAGTAAACCGACCGGGCGTTCACGCATTCCGGCCTTTTCCAGTGCCTGGTTATAGCGCTTGGCCTGTGCATTCTTCATAGGCCAACTCTTGCACCGCGGGACGGGCGTTTCAAGGAAAAGTTCGATTCTGGTGGGGTATTGATAATTCGCGGCAAGAATCCGGCATTTTCCCGGGAACTATCAGGCTGGAGCTACTAGTCTGGGAATATCATGAGCAAAGATCCCATTTCGATGACATTCATAGACTCGAGCGGCAAACCTCGTTCGGCCGTCCAAGACGCCATCATGCGGGGCGTCGGTGTGCAGCGGCCGCTAGTCCTTGCATATCTCAAGCGATTGCGCGCGAAACATCCCCAGGCATCTGCGGCCGAACTGGCCAAGATCGTTGAACGCGATTATTTGGTCGTGGTCACCGGCTCTGGAGCGGCCGTCGGAGGTACCGCAGCGGTACCGGCGGTAGGTACCGCCGTAGCGCTGGGGCTCTCATTGGCCGCCACGATCGGGTTCCTGGAAGCCTCTGCGCTTTATGCGCAGTCCTTGGCCGAGCTTCATGGCATTGCCATTGACGACCCGGACCGATCGCGCCTGCTGGTTATGGGTGTGTTGATGGGCGAAGAAGGCAGCTCGATGATTTCGGCACTGACCAGTCAGGCGGCCGGCCGCGGCTCCGGACCGGTAAAGGGCTGGGCAAGATCCTTTGGCTCGAACAAGTCAACGAGCCTGATGGCCACGGCGCAGAAGAGCTTGCAGAAGAAGTTCATTCGCAAGATCGTTGGCACCCAAGGAGCCAGCATGCTTGGCCGGCTGGTGCCTTTCGGCATCGGAGCAGTCATTGGCGGGGCCGGCAACCGCTACCTGGCCAAGCGGGTTATCGAAAACGCGGCCGTGGCCTTCGAGGGAATCGACACCGTGGCGCCAAGCCAGCTTGAGCTGGATGACCCGGATATTATCGACACCGATATTGTGGAGAAACCGCGTAAGCGTAAATAGTCCGAAACTGAAAAACAACCGCAGGATGTTTCACATGAAACATCCTGCGGTTGTTTTTCTTTCTGCGGCGGAAGCTGCTGGGCGGCGGCTATTGCGAGGTAGCTGCCGGTTTGCCCTTCCGGGAAGTTCCGGCGATCAATGCCAGGGCAATGACAGAGAGCAGGACAACAGGTCCGGCGTAGCCGTAGGTGACGTTCATCAATCCGTGGATTGGGATCAGCAGTCCACCGATCAATGTTGGCAGGCCGAAGGCTAGGTAGCTCACCAGATATACCGAGGAGAGCGTGCCGCCGCGTTGCAGCGCGGGAACGTGCTCCACGATGGTCCGAAGCCCACCTTGAAAGGCGCCGCCCAAGCCGATGCCGCCGATGATGCTGGAAATGAAATAGATCGCCGTGTTTTCCGTGTAAACAGCTAGTACGAGCCCGCCCGATCCAACGATCAGCGAGATGCATCCAAGGGTCATGACCTTCAAGGCGTCGAACCGGAAGGTGACGGCGCCGAGCACCGCACTCGCGCCGGTCAGCGCAAAGATGGCTAAACCGCTCAGGGTTGGTGCTTGAATATTCATCAACGTTTTGGTGATGCTCGCGCCCAACCCCAGATACATTCCAACCAACGCCCAGCTGGCGAGCAATGCGCCGACTGCGACGAGGAATTCGCGGCGCACCTCCTTGGGGATCATCACCGAGGGGATGAGCGAACGCAATACACCGTGACGGCGTGGGTGGCGCTCCTTGAGCAAGCTCGCCGGAATCAGCGCCAGGATCAACAATGCGGCGACCGCCAGATAAGGGATCTGGAAGGGGTATGGTGCGAACTGCACGAGAATGCCACTGAGCAGGGCGCCGAGGCCGATTGCCGCAGGTGGCACGGCGCCGTTGAGCATGGCGACGGTCCGGTGGCGCGAGGCGGGGGAGTAATCGAGCAAGGCTGCGCCCAGGGTGCCGAACCCGAGGCCCGAGGCAATGCCCTGCAAGATCCGGGCGATCAGCAGTGCATTCAGCGAATCAGCGAATGCCATGACGAGCATCGAAGCCGCGGCGATCAGCAACGCGCTAAAGGCGACGGGACGGCGTCCAATATGATCGGACAGTGCCCCGCAGGTCAGCAGGGTGACCAGCAAACCGAAGATATATACGGCGAAGACGCTGCTGACTTCAAGGGAAGACAGTCCCCATTGCTCGGAGTACAGCGGGAAGATCGGTGACGGCGTGCCGGAGTGCGCTGCGATGAGGCAAAGGCCAATGAGTGCGGTGCTGAAGCCGAGCTTGTCGGCGACGTAATTGTTGGCGTGTGCCACGAGATCTCTTCTGTGTTGTAGCGAATGGGGCGTGTTCGTGATGCATCTAGGGCTGGTCAGCCAATAATCCGCGCACGGACCAGCGGACGGTTTCTTCAATGGAGGCCAGATCAACGCTTTCACTCTCGCGCATCAGCCGGAACACCGCTGCGCCGAAGGCCACGTCCATGGCAACGTCGATATCCAGGCCTTCGGCCAACTGGCCCGAAGCGAGTGCGCGCGCAAAGAGGGGTTTGAGAGTTTTGCGCCGCGGAGCTAGATAAAACTGCTCGAAATACGCGGCACCGTGCGGTTCCAGGGAGCAGGCGGCCAGCAGCTGAAAGAATACGCGCCCGCTTTGCACGCTGTGGAAGGTCAGCGATTCGACCGTGCAGTCGATGAGATTCGCCAAGGGGTCTCCATCGGTGGGGATCTTCAGCGCTTGGGCGGCAACACGTCCGAAAGCTTCGGCAACGATTGCATTCTTGGTGGGCCAGTGCTTGTACAGCGTCGCGGTGCTGACACCTGAATGCTCGGCGATGCGCTCAATCGAAATCCCGCGGAAGCCCGCGTCGCGGAGTAGTTCATTGGTGGAGTCCAAGACCTTATGATGGGTTGCCACGCTGCGTGGGCGGGTACTAACCGGCAAAATTCCATCATTCATGGCGATTCCTAAACTAAAGTGTCACTTTACTTTAGCAACGTTCATTTGGTTTCAAGGATCGCAGGTACAAAAAGTCCGAGCGGCTCCTTGCAAAAGGAGCCGCTCGGCAAGGCGGGATTCTGTCCAGGCGATCTAACGGGCGGCGCTTTGCGCCATAACCCGTTCCAGGGTGGCAATCGATCCCTGGGAATGCAGGGATTCGAGGGTCTCCAGATATGGCTTGGTGAACCGTTCATCGTTGATGATGTCGCCAAACAGGTCCCGCTGGCGCAGGAATGCCAAGGGGTCTTCGCTGTGCTTCGCCGCGGCGGCGGAGACTTCCTGAGCCAGACGGTCAACGATCTGGATCGGCTCGCCCATTTCATCGGTGCCCTCGGCATAGCGTGCCCAGCTGGCCACGATGGCGGCCGAAAGGTGCACGTCGCGATCGGCGGCGAGGTTTTCGCGGACCACCGGCATGAGCCACTTGGGGATGCGATCCGAGGAGTCCGCGCAAAGCCGCGCAATCGTGTCGGCCACGTGCTCGTTGCGGTACCGCTCGATCAGCTTGTCCTGATAGGCGGTCAGATCCACGCCGGGCAAGGCCGCCAGCGTAGGCTGCGCCTCGGTGCGCATGTAGCGCAGCAAGAATTGGGCGAAGAGCTCATTGCGTGCCGCATCATGCACCGCACGGTATCCGGCCAGATGGCCGAAATAGCACAGGCCCTGATGGGTGGCATTGAGCAGACGCAACTTCATCAGTTCAAAAGGCACCACATCTGCAACTACCTGGACTCCGACCTGCTCGAATTCCGGGCGGCCAGATACGAACTTGTCCTCCAGCGCCCACTGCACGAAGTCTTCGCACACTACCGGCCAGGCATCTTCGATGCCATAGCGCTCGGTCACGTCGCGCCGATCAGCGTCCGTGGTGACCGGGGTGATGCGGTCGACCATCGAGTTGGGAAACGGAACATTTGCCTGCACCCAGGTGCCGAATTCTGCATCCAGCGCGGTGGCGAAGGCGCCAAACATCTTATGCGCCACCTCGCCGTTGCCTTGGATGTTGTCACAACTCATGACGGTAAAAGGCGCGAGACCACGTTCGCGGCGAAGCTTCAGCCCCGCACTGATCAGGCCGAAGGTGGTTTTCGGGTTTTCCGGATCGGCCAGATCCGCGGCGATGGCGCGGTTCTGCAGGTCGAATTCCCCGGTGACCGGGTTGACGTTGTATCCGCCCTCGGTGACGGTCAGTGACACGATGCGGATCGCCGGATCTGCCAGCTTCTCGATAGCCGCACGGGTGTCATCCGGAGCGTACAGGTAATCGACAATTGAACCGATGACCCGCACCTCACGGCTGCCGTCCGGATTCTTGACTACCAGGGTATATAGTCCGTCGCTGTCGCTGAGCGTATCGCGCATGTGCGTGTCCGAGGGCATGATTCCCATGCCGCAGATACCCCAGTCGAGGGCTCGGCCCTGGTTCATGAGCCGATCGAGATACATGGCCTGATGGGCGCGGTGGAATCCGCCGACGCCGAAGTGGACGATTCCAGCGGAAACCTTGCTGCGGTCATAGGCCGGTACCTGTACCTCTGGCGGGATTTCTGCCAGCGTCTGATTAGAGAGTTTCATGAATTCGCAGTCTCCTTATGGGGGAAATGTCAGTTGCTCAAGCGGTCGCCTTAGGCGACGCGCTGCGGGGCGGGGGTGGGAACGCCGTTGAATCCGGGTTGGGTTCCGCGCAGCAAGTGCGACATCAGCGCCGCGACCAAGTACAGCGCGGCGAACAGATACACCATTCCTGCGGCGCCCAGGGTGGTGTAGAGCAAGGCGACCAGCAACGGTCCGGCGAAGACCGCGGCACCGATGCCAAGGTTGTAGGAAGCCATCGCGGCTCCTGGATGCTCCGGCGCCAGCGAGACGGCGATGGCCGAAAGCGGCACGAACCCGGCCAAGCCGATGCCGAAGACCGCGCCGATCAGCAAGGTCAGCAGATAAGCGTGTTCGATCCCGTTGTCGACCGCCCAAGCGGGCACCAGGTAGAGCCCCGCCATGGACAGCGCACAGAGCACCGCGCCGAACCAGACCACGGTCTTTGACCAGCCCAGCTTGTCGCCCAGGGCCCCGAAGAAGAGGTTGAAGGGAATATTCACCGCGTAGATCACCGTGGTCAGGATCAAGAACTGGCCTACGCTCCAGCCGAAGCGATCCACGAACAAGGCAGGGAAGAAGACCGCCATGCCATAGGTGGGCACCGAATTGATGGTGCGGGTGAGCATCACCATCAACGCCTTGCGGTCGCTCACCAACAGGCGAAGCCCGAAGCTCATGGTCTTCCACACCTGCTCCGGGTTATCCACCAGCGGAGCGCGCCCGGTTTTCTCCTTGACGCCGAGCAACGCCACCGCGGCACCGAGGACCACCAGTGCCAGCGAGATCCAAAGGGTCTGGTAATAGTTCAGCCCGAAGATTTCCAACGAGGCGGTCGCGGTCAGCGCGCCGAGCGTGGGCAGGCCGGCGCTGAAGGCCACGTAGAACCAGCCGATGGCAACCGCGAGGCGCTTGGCGTTGGCAGTTGCGGAGATCCAGACGAGGAAGCCGTAGGCGAAGAAGGGGTAGCCGAAGCCGCGCAGTCCGTAGGCGATGAAGACCAGCACCACGTTGGAGGAGTTCAGCGCGACGAGCAGGAAGAACAGCTCGAAGGCCACCCAGATTCCGGCGCCAATGAACATCACCTTGCGCGGGCCCCACAGGTCCGAGAGCGAGGCGGAAAGGAATGCGGCAATGGCCACTGCGACACCGTAGATGGTGATCAGGGTTCCGGCCAGCGGGATGGAGAAGCCGTGTTCGCCGGTCAGGTAGGGCGTGAGGATATTGGTTTCCACGCCGTCGCCGATCATGAACAGGGTCAAGCCGATGAAACCCCATAAAAGCGGGCGCGGAAGTCCCATGCGGTCTAGCAGCCCGGTGCCGCCCCTGGCTGTTGGGGGTGCACTTGGGTTCGAGGGTTCCGAGATCATGGCGCTCCTTTGCGTGGGGCATTGCTGCCGCTCGTGATTTCACTAACCTAACACCAAATAAACAAATTCAACAGCTTTTCTGTTAAATATTGTTTGGATCATGATGTTTTGAGAGTGCGAGCACAGCATCTATCATCGAAGGTGTGAGAAATGATGAACTTGCCGAAGGGAGATCCGCAGTGATGCGATCCAGTGGGCTGCCTCCGGAGAGCCGCCGCGACGAGCTGACCAGCTACGTCAATCAGGTCCACACCGCGCGCGTGGAAGCTATGGCCGACGCCTTCGGGGTCAGCGCCATGACCATCCATCGTGACCTGGACGTCCTCGCGGGCGAGGGGCGCCTCGAACGCATCCGCGGCGGCGCACGAGCGATCACCGCGCGGCTGGCCGAACGCGACGTGCGGCTGCGCCGCCATCTCAACGCGCGCACCAAGCAACGGCTCGCCCGCACCGCAGCCGAGCTCATCGAGCCCGGCGCGGTCATTGCCCTGGACGACTCCACCACCGTCGGCGAGCTGGGGCCGCATCTGGAAAGCCGCCGGCCCTCCACGGTCATTACCCACTCGCTGGCACTGATGAACACCGTGTCGGCCCAGTCGTCCATCGCCTTGGTGGGGTTGGGCGGCCAATACTATGCAGAAACCGATTCATTCCTCGGCTCGGTGGTAGTCGAGCAGGCTCAACGGCTCACCGCAGATGCGGTGTTCGTCTCGACCACCGCGGTCAAAAATCAGGCATTGCTGCACCCGGATGCCGAAGCGGCGCTGACCAAACGCGCCTTGCTGAAAACCGGTGGCCGGAAAATTTTGATCGTTGACTCAAGCAAATTTGAGGGTTCCGGGCTCTATCACGTGATGGGATTGGACGAATTCGATGACATCGTCATCGATGACCAGCTAGCTCCCGAGCTCTTGGCCCTGCTGAAGTCGCTAAACCTCAATATCCACCTCGCCGCTAGCTCACCGAAGGATTAGCCATGCCATCGACCTATGTCTTGGGAATCGACTCGTCGACTCAATCGTGCAAAGCGCTGCTCGTTGATGCGCAGACCGGTGAGGTCAAAGCCTCCGGGCGCGCGCCCCACCCTGGCGGGACCCAGGTCGATCCGGCCAAGTGGATTGAGGCCCTTGAAGCCAGCACCGAAGGGCTGCTCGAGCGGGCGTCCGCGCTCTCGATCGCCGGCCAGCAGCACGGCATGGTTGCCCTGGATGAGCATGGTGCTCCGGTGCGCGCCGCCATGCTGTGGAATGACATCTCCTCCGCCGGGCAGGCGCGGGACCTGATCGGCGAGCTTGGCGGAGAGCAGCGGTGCGCGCAACTTGTAGGCAGCGTGATGGTCGCATCGCTGACCGCCTCGAAACTGCGTTGGCTGCGCGAAAACGAGCCGGAAAATGCGAACCGCACCACCCGGGTTCTGCTGCCGCACGACTACCTGACCTGGCATCTAGGCGGCCGCAAGGAAGCGACCACCGACCACGGAGACGCCTCGGGCACCGGATACTACTCGACCGCGCAGCGTCGTTTCCTGCCCGAGGTGGCGCGCCGGGCACTGGGCAAGCCGGTGGCATTGCCGCGGCTCGCGGCGGCAAATGAAATAGTCGGCGAAACTTCTGCGGGCCTCAAAATTGCGGCCGGCACCGGAGACAATATGGCCGCCTCGCTGGGACTGGATCTGCAGCCCGGGGACGTGTGCGTCTCCATGGGAACCTCGGGGGTAGCCTCCGCGGTGGTGGATCACAGCGTTCACGATGGCACCGGGATGGTGAGCGGGTTTGTGGATGCCACAAATAGGTACCTGCCGCTGGCCTGCACCCTCAACGGCGCTCCGGTACTCGATTTTGGTGCCCGGCTGCTCGGTGTGGGCCAAAAAGAATTCTCTGACCTTGCGCTGGCCGCGGAGCCCGGCTCCGGGGGAGCGGTGCTGCTTCCGTACTTCGGCGGAGAACGCACCCCGAACCGGCCCGACTCGACGGGATTGATGCATGGCCTGCGTACCACGACCACCCGTGAACAGATCGCCCGTGCCTACGTTGAAGGATTGCTGTGCTCCATGAAGGACGCGGTCGCTGCCCTCGAAGAAGCCACCGGCATAGCAACCCGGCGAATCCTGCTGATCGGCGGTGGCGCGCAGTCCGAAGCGGTGCGCCGCATCGCGCCGCAGATCTTTGGCGTCGCGGTAGATGTTCCGCAGACTGCCGAATATGTGGCGTTGGGTGCCGCGCGGCAGGCCGCCTGGGCGCTGAGCGGAGAAAAAGAACCACCGGTCTGGAACGTCGCGGCGTCCACCCGCTATCAGGGTGAACCGCGCCCCGAGATCTATGCGCGCTATGTGGATACCCGGGATGCAACCGCGGGGTGGAACTAACCGGAGGCCACGGCCGCATTTGGGCCCTTTGCGGCGTAGGCCGGGCGTCGTTTGTGCAGCGCCAGGTAGCACAGGGTGCCTCCTGCGATACCCCAGAAGGGCGAGACGATGCCCAGCGGCGCCACCCCGGACGCGGTGATGATCAGGGTGCAGACCGCGGCCTCCGCCGCTCCGCTGGCCGGGCCGTCAAACATATCCTGCATGGATCCCTGCATGGCCGGAAGCAGGGCCACGCCCGCGACAGCGATGACCAGCTCGGCCGGGACCGCCGCAAAAAGCTGCAAAAAAGTCTGGCTGAACAGCCCGAAGAAGATGAAAAACGCACCGCAAGAAATGCCCGCGACGTAGCGTCGCGCCGGATCCCGGTGGGCTTGGGCGGAGGTGCAGATCCCTGCGGTAATTGCTGCAAGGTTGATCGCATGCGAGCCGAAGGGTGCGAAAAGGATGCTCGCAAGCGAGCCCCCGCTGAGCAGGAGCCGATCATTTGGCCGGTAATTGCTGCTGCGAAGCATGGTCAGGCCCGGACCGTTTTGTCCTGCCATGGTCACGATCAGCAGCGGAAGGGAAATGCCCATGATGGCGGAGAGCGAAAATGCCGGAACCGTGAATACCGGAGAGGTGAGCATGAACGATAGCGGTGCGTTCGAAATCTGGCCAGAACCTGCCGCAAGCGCGATGCCGGCGCAGAGCGCTACCGGGACCGCATAGCCCGGCGACCAGCGGCGGGCCAAGAAGTAGGCGGCCACTAGGCCGCCGGCGATCAGCGGTGAATCAAGGACCGCCTGAACCACCTCCATCACAAAGGGCAGCAGCACCCCGGCGAGAACCGCGGCCAAGACCGGTTTTGGCACGCGGGCCAGCAGCCATCCCAGCAACCCGCTGAGGCTCAAGAGCAGCCCAAGTAGCCCGGCAACGATATACGCGCCGATGGCTTCGGAATAGCTGTAGTCGCCGAGGACCGTCAGCAAGAGGGCGGCTCCCGGCACGGACCATGCGACGATAATTGGTTGGCGAGTGAACAGGCTGAGCAGCAAGCCGGTGATTCCGCTGCCGACCGAGACCGCCCATACCCAGGAACTGCTCTGCGCCTCGCTGAGCCCGGCGCGCTGTGCTGCTTGCAGTATCACCAGCATCGGGCCGGCGTACGACACGGCCATGGCGATGAATCCGGCGCAGATTGCGGAGAAGGAAATGTCATTTCCGAGCCTGCGCAACCCACGCGGTTGGACCGCTTTTTCTTCTGGCATGACCTGGCTCCCGTTTCGCTGACCGCAACGTCTGCCCACGTTACGCAGGTCACAGGTGAACGGCAAATACTTAAAATACCGCCATTGATATGCAAAAACTCATGGTTCCGATGCCTAGGCTAAGCCTAGGCAGATGCCTAGTGTGACGGCGCGCACAGCCTGACAGGATTGAGTTCTTGAATGGCCGCCTCGAGCGGTTGCGCCCTCCCGGGCCCCATATGAAGGATGGAGCAAAGCACATCATGACCGAGACTTTGAACGCCGTATCAGAGGTGCTCGACAACGCGCTTGTCGACAGCCCAGAGACCGGCGTATACCGTACCAACCGAAACATTTTCACCGACGAAGAAGTTTTCGAGCTGGAAATGAAGCACATCTGGGAGGGCAACTGGGTTTACCTGGCCCACGAATCCCAGATCCCCAACATTGGTGACTACTTCACCACCAACATCGGCCGTCAGCCGATCATCATTTCGCGCAATAAGCAGGATGAGCTGAACGCCATCATCAACGCGTGCAGCCACCGCGGCGCGATGCTCTGCCGCCGCAAGACCGATAACCGCACCACCTTCACTTGCCCGTTCCACGGTTGGACCTTCAACAACTCGGGCAAGCTGCTCAAGGTCAAGGATTCCCGTGGCGCCGGCTACCCGGAGCAGTTCAACAAGGACGGCTCGCACGATCTGACCAAGGTCGCCCGTTTCGAGAACTACCGCGGCTTCCTCTTCGGCTCGCTGAACGCCGACGTCCTACCCCTTCAAGAGCACCTGGGCGAAGCGGCGAAGATCATCGACATGATCGTGGACCAGTCCGAGGAAGGCCTCGAGGTGCTGCGCGGCTCCTCCACCTACACCTACGACGGCAACTGGAAGCTGCAGGCGGAAAACGGCGCCGACGGCTACCATGTCTCGGCGACCCACTGGAACTACGCCGCCACCCAGGCCCGGCGCAGCGCCGGCGAATCGACCAACGACACCAAGACCATGGATGCCGGCGGCTGGGACAAGCAGGAAGGCGGCTTCTACTCATTCGACAACGGCCACCTGCTGCTGTGGACCGAATGGCTGGACGCCGCAAACCGTCCGCTGGCCGAGAAGCGCGATGAGCTGGTCGCCAATTACGGCGAGGCCAAGGCCGACTGGATGATCGGTGTCTCGCGCAACCTCTGCCTGTACCCGAACGTGTACCTGATGGACCAGTTCTCCTCGCAGATCCGCGTGTTCCGCCCGGTGGCCGTGGACAAGACCGAGGTCACCATCTACTGCATCGCACCCAAGGGCGAGTCCGACACCGCACGCGCCAACCGCATCCGCCAGTACGAGGATTTCTTCAACGCCTCGGGCATGGCCACCCCGGATGACCTGGAAGAATTCCGCTCCTGCCAGAAGACCTACATGGCCACCGCGGCCAAGTGGAACGACATGAGCCGCGGCTCGGCGCACCAGATCACCGGCGCCGACGAGAACGCGAAGAAGATCGGTCTGGAGCCCATCGCCTCCGGTGCGCGCACCGAGGACGAGGGCCTGTACCCGATCCAGCATGGCTACTGGGTGGACACCATGCGCAAGGCGCTGGCCGCCGAACTCGAAACCAAGAACTAAGGCCGAAGGGAAAGCCACATGAGCACCATTGCATTGACCGAGGCCAAAACCAGCAACGGCACCGTCACCACCGGGGACGTCGAGCAGTTCCTCTACCAGGAAGCCCGCTTCCTGGATGACCGCGACTTCGACCGCTGGATCGACTGCTACCACCCGGAGGCGACCTTCTGGATGCCGGCATGGGCCGATGACGACAAGCTCACCGAGGACCCGCAGCGCGAGATCTCGCTGATCTACTACGCAAACCGCGGTGGCCTGGAAGACCGCGTCTTCCGCATCAAGACCGACCGCTCCTCGGCCACCAGCCTGCCGGAGCCGCGCACCGGGCACAACATCACCAACGTGGAGATCGTTGCCGTGGATGGCGACAAGGTTGAGGTCCGCTTCAACTGGTTCACGCTGTACTACCGCTACCAGAACGTCGACACCTACTTCGGCAACTCCTTCTACACCATCGACTACTCCGGCACCCAGCCGGTGATCACCGCGAAGAAGGTAGTGCTGAAGAACGACTTCATCCACCACGTGGTGGATATCTACCACATCTAATTCGGCCGCATTAGCCAAGCCGACCTGCGCTGCGCCGGGCGCCAGCCCGGCGCAGCGCAGCAAAGAACTTACTGCTGCCCCACCAGCACAATTTTGAAATGAGCACCCTTATGACTTACCAGGTCGCCTTAGCTTTTGAAGACGGGATCACCCGCTTCATTAAAGTAGGCCCCCGCGAAACCGTCGCCGATGCCTCCTACAAGGCCCGGATCAACATCCCCCTTGACTGCCGCGACGGCGCCTGCGGCACCTGCAAGTCCTTCTGCGAATCGGGCAAATTCGACGGCGGCGACTACATCGAGGAAGCGCTGACCGACGACGAAGCCGAAAAGGGATTCTGCCTGCCCTGCCAGATGGTCCCCGAATCCGACCTCGTGCTGCAGATCCCGACCACCTCGGATGTGGCCAAGACCGCCGCGACCGTCTTCGAGTCGACGCTGACCGAGATCCGCCGCATCTCCGAGACCACCTACGCCTTCAGCCTAGAGGTCGACAAGCGCGAAGAGTTGTCCTTCCTGCCCGGCCAGTACGTGAACATCGAGGTTCCCGGATCCGGCGGCCAGACCCGCTCGTACTCCTTCAGCTCGGGACCAGAGGTCCAGACCGTCTCCTTCCTGATCCGCATCACCGACGGCGGGCTAATGTCCACCTACATGCGCGATACCGCGCAGGTCGGGGACCGGCTCACCTTCACCGGCCCGATGGGCAGCTTCTTCCTGCGCGAACCCAAGCGCCAGTCCCTGCTGCTGGCCGGCGGCACCGGGCTGGCCCCGCTGCTGTCCATCCTGGAAAAGCTGGTCGGCATGGAAAACCCGCACCCGGTCCACCTGATCTACGGCGTGAACACCGATACCGATCTGGTCGAGCTGGACGTGCTCGAAGCCTATACCTCGCGTATCGCGGGCTTCAGCTTCGATACCGTGGTCGGCGACCCGAACAGCGCCGCGGAAAAGAAGGGTTATGTCACCAACCACTTCGAGCCGCAGCACCTGGCCGAGGGCGACGTGGACATCTACCTCTGCGGTCCGCCACCGATGGTTGAGGGCGTGCGCCGCCACCTGGACGGCGAAGGAATCAAGCCGCAGAACTTCTACTTCGAGAAGTTCGCCCTGGCCGTCGTGCCGGAGGCCGCACCGGCAGCGGAAGCCGCGGCGCCGGTGGCCGAGGCCGCCGAGGCGCCAGCAGCCGGCTACGAAATCGGCGAGGAGCACGCAACCTTCGGCGCCCAGTTCGATGCCCGCATGGCCCTTGAACTGGCAATTGTGGAACTGACCATGGGCAAGCTGACCGACGGCCAGCTAGGTGAATTCAAGGTCCTCGCGGAGCTTGCGGGCAAGACCCTGGACGGCGAAAAGTTCGTCAACGCCGCCGAATTCACCGTCACCAACGACGCCTTCCACGAGTTCCTGTTCACCTGCGTCGGCAACGAGCACCTGCTCCAGGCCTACACCCGCCTGGAGGTTCCGGCGCTCATGGCAAAGGTGCTGCGCCAGGAGCACTGGATCGACGGTGCGGTGGACGCCGACCACTTCGCCATCGTCGCGGCCTTCGAGCAGCAGGACATCGCGGCGGCCCGGGCGGCGATCATCTCGCACAACGAGCACGCCAAGGCCACCATGGCCGCGGCCTCGCAGGAACAAAGCTAATGAGCGCGGACAACGCCCCGGCCAACGAGACCGCAGCCGCCGGATACCCCGAGTCCTTCCACCCCGGGCGCTTCGCCGGCCAGGTCGTCATGGTCACCGGCGCTGCCCAGGGCATCGGCTGGTCCGTGGCCCGGCGCATCGCCGCCGAGGGAGGGGAACTGGTTCTGGTTGACCGCGCCGGGCTGATCCACGACGTCGCCGAGGGCTTGCGCGCCCACGGCGCGCATGCGCTGAGCGTGACCGCAGACCTCGAAACCTACGCGGGTGCGCTGGCCGCGGTGACCGCGGCAATGGATGAATTCGGCCGGATCGATGTGCTCATCAACAACGTCGGCGGGACCATCTGGGCCAAGCCGTACGAGCACTACGCGCCGGAAGAAATCAGCAAGGAAATCCAGCGTTCGCTCTTCCCGACCCTGTGGATGTGCCGTGCGGCCTTCGAGGAAATGGTCAAGGCCGGGTCCGGCACCATCGTGAACGTTTCCTCGGTGGCCACCCGCGGGGTGAACCGGGTGCCCTATGCGGCGGCCAAGGGCGGGGTCAAGGCGATCACCTCGGCCCTGGCCATGGAAGGGGCCGCCCACGGAATCCGTGTGGTGGCTACCGCCCCGGGCGGCACCGAAGCCCCTGAGCGGGTAGTCAAGCGCGGCCCGGCGCCCACCGGCGAACAGGAAAAAGCCTGGTACCAGAGCATTGTGGACCAGACGGTCGATTCCACGTTGCTCAAGCGCTACGGAACCCTGGACGAACAGTCCGCGCCGATTGTGTTCTTGGCCTCTGACGAAGCCTCCTACATCACCGGAGCCACCCTGGCGGTGGCCGGCGGAGACCTCGGCTAGCCAACGCGCCAGAAATCAATGATCGCTTGCAGGCGGCGGGATCCCCGCCGCCTGTGTGCCCTCCAAAACCCGCCGCCCGACGATCTTTCGGGCCACGGTTCCCACGCCGCGCCCTCGCGCCGCGGTATTTCCCAGTGCCTCGATACCCGCACGATGACGTGCGCCCGGGCCAATGAAAATGGAGCAACTCGTGAAAACTTCGGAAGCAAGCAGCAACAGGAAACAGCAAAGCACGGTCCGCTGGGTCGTGGCCATCGCCACCATGGCGCTGATCTTCGACGGATATGACCTGGTCGTCTACGGAACCATCGTTCCGCTGCTGCTGGGCGATCCGACGCAGCTCGGAGAGGTCACCCCGACCACCGCCGGCGCGCTGGGCAGCTGGGCTTTGGCCGGCATGATGGTCGGCGCGCTGGTTGCCGGCGCCATCGGCGACTACCTGGGCCGGCGCAAGATCATGATCACCGGAATCATCTGGTTCTCCGTGGCCATGGGCCTGACCGCCCTGACCAACGACGTCACCGCCTTCGGCGCCCTGCGCTTCGCCACCGGAATCGGGGTGGGCGCACTGGTGGCCACCGCCGGCGCGGTGGTCGCCGAGTTCGCCCCCAAGGGCAAGCGCAATTTCTACAACGCGATCGTCTACTCCGGTGTTCCCGTAGGCGGCGTACTGGCCTCCCTGCTGGCCATCATCCTGCTCGACGCCATCGGCTGGCGCGGACTGTTCCTGATCGGCGCGACGCCGTTGCTCTTCCTGCTCCCGATGGCCCTGGTCAAGCTCCCCGAATCCCCCGAATGGCTGATGGCCCGCGGCCGCACCGCGGAAGCCGAACGCGTCTCGATCCGCACCGGTGTCCCGATTCACATGCTGGTACCCGTTGCCGGAAAAGCCGAAGCCGCGCCCGCAGAGAACAAGATCGGGTTCCGTGCGCTGGCCTCCAAGAAGTACGCGTTCCCGACCCTGCTGCTCGGATTCATGAGCTTCACCGGCCTGATGCTGACCTATGGGCTGAACACCTGGTTGCCGCAGATCATGTCGCAGTTCGGCTATGGCAAGGACTTCGCGCTCACCTTCCTGCTGGTCTTCAACGCCGGCGCGATCTTCGGCGGGCTGATCGCCTCCGTTGGCGCCGACCGGTTCGGCGTGAAGCGCACCGTGTTCACCACCTTCTTCCTCGCCGCTCTCGCCATGGTGCTGCTGACCATGCACCTGCCGCTGGGCATCCTGCTGGCGCTGGTTGCCGTGGCCGGCGTCGGAACCATCGGCACCCAGGTGCTGATCTACGGATTTGTGTCTAATTTCTACAACAGCGCCGCCCGCGGCGCCGGGGTGGCCTGGTGCGCCGGGTTCGGCCGTTTGGGCGGCATCTTCGGACCGTTGTTCGGCGGGCTGCTGATGGCGGCAGGTGTGGAAAACCATGTTGCTTTCTATGTCTTCTCCGGGGTTGCTATCGTTGGTGCATTGATCACCCTCGGCGTTCCGCTGCGCAATTCCGAGATCACCGCCAAGCAGCGGCCCGCGCGGGTCGAGCTCGCAACCGCGGACGCAGAGAAGTAGAGACGCATCGAGAAACAACTCGGCAACGCTGAAAGGTCGGTGAACGCATAAATGAGCCAACAAGTTGCCCAGGATGCGCTCGCCGACCTGCTGCGTGAAGTGCAGCAGCAGCGCAGCGCCCTGGCCGTCCTGCAAGGACCGCAAGGAAGCGGCAAAAGCACCGTGATAAAGCAACTGCTGCGTCGTTCCAACATGGCCTCGGTTACCGTAGTCACCGCCTCGCGCTGGGAATCCAGGCACCCCGGCGCGGCTCTGGGACCACTGCTGGAACGCGGCAAGCCCGGGCCAAGCGAAGATCTTGGCCCCGCGTTGCTGGAATACCTGCGCGCGGACCAGGAGCAAACCCGGGTGCTGGTCATCGAAAATGCGCAATGGGCAGATACCGCAAGCTTCGAGGCGGTGCGCTACGCCTGGCGCCGGTTGCAGACCGAACGCGTACTTATCGTCCTGGTCCTGCGCGACCAAGACATCGCGATGCTTCCCGCCGAAACACGTGAGTTCTTGGGCGACACCGATCTAAAGGTCTTGCACGTTGACGTGCCGACGGCGGCCCAGGCCCGCGAAATCGTCTCTACCCGGCTGGGAATCGAGCTGCCGTCCATGGCGGCCGAGCATCTGATGCGCTACACACAAGGCAATCTGCATGCGGTTCTCGAATTGGCACAGGAAAACCCGGAACAAAGCTGGGAACAGTGGGATCGTTGGCCGCCGGCGCCGCGAGCATTGTCGCTGCATATCAAGCAGCTGCTCGACGAATTGGAGCCGCGCGCCCGCGGGCTTGTTGAGGCGGCCGCTGTGCTTGGACGCCAAGCTCGGATTGACCTCATTGTCAGGCTTGCCAAGGAAGACTCCCCGCTGGCCTACATCCAGCAGATTGTTGATGCCTCGCTGGCGCGAACCCAGGGGCATAGCGGCAAGGTGCGGCTGGGTTTTGACAGCGAGCTGACCCAGATGGCCGTCTATCATCAGATTCCGTTGAGCGCCCGCATTCGGCTGCACGCGGCAGCTGCCGAGATTGCCGAAGACCGCGGGGTCGTATTGGGCCATCGAGCCGACGCGAGCCTCTTGCCGGATATCGGGCTTTCGCGCGAATTGGAGGCCTACGCGGTGGCCCAGGGGCAGCGCGGTGAGTGGTCCTCGGCCGCAACC
Source organism: Glutamicibacter sp. AOP12-B1-11 (assembly GCF_052379245.1). Classification (NCBI taxonomy): domain Bacteria; kingdom Bacillati; phylum Actinomycetota; class Actinomycetes; order Micrococcales; family Micrococcaceae; genus Glutamicibacter; species Glutamicibacter sp. AOP12-B1-11. The sequence goes on from NZ_JBQSYL010000001.1 coordinate 84,495, forward strand.
GCGTTCTTCCGCGCCATGCATTTGACACCTGAGCCCGCGCAACGCGAGGCATTGCTGCTCAAGGCGGTAGACGCGGTGGTTGCCGCCGGAGAGATTCCGCGGGCGCTGACCTTTTCCCACCAGCTGGCAAGTTTGGGAAGCAGCGCCGAACGCGACGTGCTTTCGGGGTACATTGCCATCCTCCAGGGCCGGGCGCAGACCGCCAACCGCTGGTTGACCAGCGCCTGGCAGAGTGCGGTGCGCCTGCAGCTCGGCGACACGATGGCGGTTATTTCGCAACGCCGCGTGCTGCATTCCCTGTGCCAGCTCGAGGGCGCAAAAATTCTTGAATGGGCCGAACAATCACTGCGCCTGGCGCAGGCAGGCAGCCCGCAGGCCATCGAAAGCGCAGCCATCCAGGGCCTTGGCCTGGCGATGATGGGCCGCAGGGAGGAAGGCGAACGGGCATTGCTCGAGTTGCTGGGCAAGCTTCCCACCGGCGCCCAGCGGCAACGCGCCGAGATGTCCCTCGGCTGGGTGTATTTGGCAAGCGGGCGGATCGAGCTGGCCCGCCACGAACTGGCGGCAGCCAGTTCCACCGACTTCAGCGAGGGCTCGCTGCGAATCTCGTTGTGGGCCAAGGCCTGGCTGGCCCGCGCCGAATTCCTCGTGGGCGACTGGGACCAGGCGCTGGAGACGGTCCGTGGGGCGCAAGCGATCCAGGAACGCTTCGGGATTCAGGTGCAGCGACCGCTGATCCAGTACACGGCGGTGCAGATTCATGCGCTGCGGGGAAACACGGAACTTGTCGAGGTCCACCTGGCCAAATCGTGGGTGCGAGTGGGCAGCTACCAGGTGATGGAGGTGCCGTATCGCATGGCGCGGGCCGAAGCCGCGCGCGCCCAGGCCAATCACGAGGAAGTGCTGCTGGCCCTGGAACCCATACTTCGCCTTGACCGCAGCCAGGGTATCGACGAGCCAGGCTTCTGGACTTGGCAAGACATGTATGCCGAAGCGCTGATTCGCAGCGAGCGGCTGGAGGAAGCCGAAGAATTCATCGCCCCCTTGCTGGATGCCGCGATGAAGGCCGGGCACAATAACGGCATCGGCGCCTTCCTCGGGGTGCGCGGCATGCTGTTGGCGGCCTTGGGGGACATCGATGCGGCGCGAGAAGTCTTCGAGCAGGCGCTGCTTCGCCTTCAGGGCGTTGGCACCGCCTATCACCGGGCACGGATCGATTTTGCCTACGGGCAGTGCTTGCGGCGCGCGGGAAAGCGGGCGGACTGCGTTGCCCCGCTAACCCGGGCGCTGTCGATCTTCACGCACCTGGACGCCACCGTCTACGTTGAACGCTGCACCCGCGAACTGCAGGCGAGCGGCATTGGCATGGCACGCCGCGAACCGATGGACTGGTCGACGCTGACCGCTCAGGAGCAGGCGGTCGCCAAGCTCGTCTGCGAGGGCGCAAGCAACCGCCGAGTGGCCGAGGAGCTGTTTGTCAGCACCAAGACGGTGCAATATCACCTGACAAAAATCTACGCGAAGCTTGCGGTATCCACGCGGACCGAACTTGCCGCGCTGACTCGCGAGGGTTTTGAGCACTAGGTTGCCCGTCGCAAGGCACGGCAGCAATCGGCGAGAATAGTTTCATGCCAAAGCTCATCGACATCGTCACCTTTCACGAACCGCCTGTTCCTGCCGGGCAATCGGCGTACCTTCCGGGGGCCGGCCCATCACCGGAGATTGAGATAGCCGATTGGAACGATGCCTGGCCGGAGCAGTTCCAGCTGCTTGCCGAACGGGTCCGGGAGGCCCTTGGCTGGCGGGCATTGGCTATCGAACATGTTGGTTCGACCTCGGTACGCGGACTCCCGGCCAAGCCAATTATCGACATTGATCTGATCGTGGCCGATCCAAATGACGAGCGTTCGTATGTTCCCGCGCTTCAGCGCGCGGGTTTCGAGCTGCGGGTGCGGGAACCTTGGTGGTTTGGGCATCGGTTCCTGCGCCACGTCGACCCGGCCTGCAATCTCCACGTTTTCGGCTTTGACAGTCCCGAGACGATCAAGCATCGGATCTTCCGCGATTGGCTCCGAGCGAACTCAAGCGATCGGGAACTCTACGCCAATGCCAAGCGAAAAGCGTCAGACTTGTCACGGGATGCCGGCGAGCACTCCATGCAGTACAACGCACGCAAGGAAGCGGTCATCAGAGAGATCTACCAACGGGCGTTTATCGCCATGGGGCTCATCGAGGCTCCGCCTGGGCAATAATCGCGGCTACCGGGCACCGGGTGCGTGCGCGCTACTGGAGCGGCAACCGCAGAGAATCCTTAGTCGTTCTCGGGCATCCAGCCGGTCCAGGCCCAGTGGTTCTGGGGTTCCCGAGTGCCGGTAGCGGGCCATGCAACGGTTCCGGACTGGAATTCTACGGCAGGGTTGAGCAGTGTTGAGGCAGTCATGATGCGCTCCCATGGGTCGTTTGCTGCAGGGGTGGATCCGAAGGCGTGCGGTCTACTGCCGAGGCGTTGACCAAGGCGGCAAGCGCAATGTTCGTTGTACGACAACGGCGGGGTGCCCAGCAGTGTTGCCGGGAGCCCCGCCGTGAGGTGGCGCTAAGACCTACTTGACTGGGTCAAGCACGAAATCGTAGGTGACCTGTTTGCCGTCGCCGGACTGCGCTGGCTGCAGGTCGAGCATCAATTCTGGCTTCACCGCGGTGGCGATGTCGTCATCGTTGTGCGCGTCGCCCGGGAAGTACAGCTGCGCGGTGAGCAGCTCGTGGCCCTCGGCCGAGACCTTCAGGTGCAGGTGGGCCGGACGCCAGGCGTGCCAACCGGCGGCGGCGATCAGCTGGCCGCAGGCGCCATCGGTAGGGATCTGGTACGGGGCTGGCTGCATGGTGTTGATCTGGAAGTTGCCTTCCGCATCGGCGATGAAGCTGCCGCGCAGGTTCCACTCCGGGATGCCTGGAGCGAACTGCGAGTAGAAGCCTTCTTCATCTGCGTGCCACAGCTCGATCTTCGCGTTCTTCAGCGCGCTGCCGTCGGTGGAGCGGACCTGGCCCTGGAAGAGCAGGCTGGTGCCCTTCTCGTCTTCGCGCATCGCGATGGTGGCAGGGGAAGCCTGCTCCGGTGCATTTGGCACGTAGTAAGGTCCCTCGATGGAACCCTTGTTGCCTTCGCGGTGGTCGGTAGCGACCTCTTCCACCGAGTGCTCCAGCCACACGTCCAGGAACAGCGGCCATTCGCCATCGTCGCCGACCTTGATCAGCCAAGCCTTGAGGGCGTTGAACTCGTCGTAGCTCACGCGCTCTTCGAGGATGATGTCGTTTGCGGCCTTGACTAGCTTGCTCGCCAAGAGGTTCACGCGCTCAACGGACGTCTCGATCGCGGCGAGCTTGCCGGAGCTGCGGAAGCTGTCGGTAGCGGCATTGCCTGACTTGGCTGCTGTTGCGTCTGCTGGAGTTTCGGCGGTCATGATGACTCCCTTGTCTTTGTGTGGTGTGGCTGCTGGGGATTCATATTGTGACCCCCATCATCCTGTGCGATTGATATTCAATGTAGTGCAGGGTCTATAGCGAGTAAAATACTTATTTCCCGCACACTGAGACTGTTTGCCTATCAATACTTGTGAGCTGGCGTACGGGCCGGCGGTAGGCTCTCAAAAAGCCTCTAGCTCAGTGAATTCGGGTGTTTAGCCAGCGGAGTGACCTTGATTTTCATGTGCGCGTACATCGGGAAGCCGCTGAGGATCTGGTGAAGCTCGTCATTTGACTCGACGTTGAACAGCGAGTGGTTCGCGTACTCTCCGACGATGCGCCACAGGCCTTGCATCTTGCCGCTTTGCTGCAGCTGTGCCGAATAGGCCTTCTCGCGGACCTGGAAGTCGGTGACTTCTTCGGCCGTGAGGTATGCCGGGAAAGTTACGTCCATACGTGCAAGGAACAACATGGGTTCTCCTAAAAATCGGGTGGGGTACTGCTAGTCCTGGCGGTAGTGCGCCAGCTTGGTTTCGTCGATGGCGGCACCGACGCCTGGAACGTTGCGCACCGAAATGCGGCCATCCTTGATAACCAGCGGATCGGCAAGCAGGTCATCGGTCATGTCCAGGAAGTTTGACAGCTCGCCGGCCTTGCGGGTGGTCGCTTGGTGGGCGGCGCCGAAGGTGACGGTGGCCAGCGAACCGACCTGCGTATCTATCTGGTTGCCCATGGTGACGTCCACGCCCAACCCGGTGCACAGGCCCAGGATCTCGGTGGCTTCGGTGAAGCCCGAGCGTGCGGTTTTGATGCAGATCGCATTGGCGCCGCCAGAGAGCAGCTCGCGCGAGACATCACCGGCGGTTGGCACCGATTCATCGGCGACAATCGGGATCGGGGAGTGCTCGACGAGGCGGCGCCGGCTCATGGCTTCCTTGGCGTCGCAAGGTTCTTCGAGCATCGTCAGCCCGAGCCCCTCGGTCTGACGCAGAACTTCCATGGCCTCGTTGGCGGTCCAGCCGCGGTTGGCGTCGAGGTAAATCTCAACGTTTTCGCCCAAGCCCTCGCGCAAAACCCGGCAAGCCTCGATATCCAGCGCCAAGGGGCGTCGCCCCACCTTGAGCTTGAAGGTGGTGATTCCGTACTCTTCGCCGAAGCGCAGCGCTTCGTCGAGCAAATCCTGGGCCGGGCGGAAACCAAGCATGTGCGAGACCCGCATCGAATCAGTGAAGCCGCCCAGGAGCTTGTGCACCGGGGTATTGGCGGCCTGGCCGATGGCGTCCCAGATGGCGATGTCCAGCGCGCCCTTGGCCACCTGATTGTGGATGGTGCGCTCCATGACCTGGCGGATCTTTTCCCGGTCGAAGATGTCCAACCCGATCACCTGGGGGCCGAAGATGTCCTGCACGATAGTTCGGATCGAGGTCTGGGTTTCACCGTAGGTATACGGGCGAGGCGGCGCGTCGGCGGTGCCGATGATCCCCTCGTCGGTGTGCACGCGAACCAGCACGTGGTCCGCCGTATGTACCTCGCCGCTGGCGAAACGCAAGGGATGGGTATAGGGGATTGCGTAGGGAATCGCTTCGATGCGCGCAATTTTCATTCGGAATTTCCTTCCACGGAGGTCAAGGCGGTGCAAAGTTTCAAGAAGTTCTGGACCAGGGGCGCCTGATTGCCGGCCTTCCACGCCACCGCAAGATCCACGGCCGGTGCGTTGCACAGCGGACGGAAGACGATCCGTTCACTGTGCGGCAGGTAATTGGAGGTCGGAACCATGCCGATTCCCAGGCCCGCCGCGATGAAAGTGAGCAAGGTCGAGGTTTCGCGGGCCACCTGCGCGGTGCGCGGGATGAACCCGGCATTGCGGCAGGTCTCAACGAAGATGGTGTTGACCGCCGAAGCGGTGGGATAGCAGATGAAGTCCTCGGTGCGCAGTTCGGCGATATCGATCTCTTCGTGCGAAGCCAGCCGGTGCCCGGCCGGCAGGGCGACGGCGAGCAGGTCCTTCTCCAAAAGGGAGTATTCGACCTCCTCGTTGTGCACAGGAGGGCGCAGGATCGCGATATCGAGCCGGCCTTCGGCGAGGGCTTCTTCCATTTCCGGGGTGAGCATTTCCCCCTGGACGTTCAACTGCAGCCCCGGCATGTGCTCGCTGGTCGCGGCAATGACCTGCGGCATGATGCGGTAGGTGGCGCTGCCGGTGGAGCCCAAGCGCAACACGCCGCTGGCCCCGGCGCCCACGGTGCGCACGTCACGAGCCAGCTGCTGGTGCTCTTCGAGCAGCGCCCGGGCGCGGGTGAGCAGGAGCTCTCCGGCAGGGGTGAGATCCACCTTGCGGGTGGTGCGGATGAAAAGCTGGGTCCCCAGTTGCTCTTCGAGCTGCTTGATCTGCTGCGAGAGCGGGGGCTGGGCCATATGCAGCCGTTCGGCAGCGCGGCCGAAATGGCGTTCTTCGGCAACTGCGACGAAGTAGCGTAAAAGTCTGGTTTCCATGGATGCTCCGATCGTCGATCCGCGCTGAAGGCTGTAGCGACGTTCATGGCAACTCTAGCCAGCCGGTTCGATAGTGAGAAATACTTATTCAACAGTTATTGAGACTGCTTGAATACTAATCTCTCGTCGACCCGATGGAAAGATGCATCGATGCGTGTGACGAACGGAAGAATTGGCAGGTCAGCTTGAAAAAGCCAAAATCAGCTCTCCGGCAGAGAAAATGACCACCCCGGCCAGCGCACCAATCACGGTTCCGTTGATTCGAATGAACTGCAGATCCCGGCCCACCTGCAGCTCGAGTTTCTCGCTGGCCTCGGCAGGATCCCAAGCCTGGACCGTGTCGCTGACCAATCCGGCCAGCGCCGCCCCATGCCGTGCAACTAGCGCGGCAACGCCATCGATGGCCCGGCCCTCCAAATTTGCGCGCAGCAGCGTATCGCTTTGCAGCCGCTCGCCAAAGGTGGCGATCGCCGAACGGAGCGCGGTGCGCAAGGGCGAGGCCGGGTCCTGCAGGGAATCGATCAGCCCGGCCTTCAGCGAAGCCCAGCCACGTATTGCCAGCTCACGCAGCTGTTGATCGCCGAGCAGCGAGTGCTTGAATCCCTCAACCTTGGCGATGGTTTCCGGATCGTGCTGCATTGCCACGGTGAATTCCGCCAACCAGCCGGTGAGCGCCAGCCGCAGCGGATGGCGCTTATTTCCGGCCACCGCGAAAAGCAATCCACGCAATTCCTGATGAACCTTTTGCGCCAGCATCTCGTCGACCAAACGCGGAACCCATGAGGGGGAGCGCCCGGAAACTACCTCGAGGAAAACCTCCGGATGGTCCGCCACCCAGGAACCTGCCCGCTCCGCGAGCAATTCGACCGCGGCCTCATGGTGCCCGTCGTCTATGAGTTTCTGGCCGAGCGTGCCTAAGGTCGTGGACCATTCGGGAGCGACCATGTAATCGGTGGCCAGCACCTGCAGCACCGTGAGCACCTGCTCATCGTCCAAGGACTTCAAGGCACCGATCGCCGCGGCGGAAACCTGTGCCGTCGTGGCTTCGGCCCCCTTGCCGCTGGAGAGGTATCCGCCCGCGCGCAGGCCCAGATCCGCCTGGCGCAATTTGGCTGAGATGACCTCCGGAGTGAGGAAATTTTGCTGGACGAAGTCGCCTAGCGAGGCACCCAGCTCGGCCTTCTTCCGTTGAATCAAGTTGGTATGCGGGATCTTCAGGCCGAGGGGATGCCGGAAAAGCGCGGTCACCGCAAACCAATCGGCGACGGCGCCCACCATGCCGCCCTCTGCGGCCGCCTTCAGGTAACTAAGCCCGGGGACAAGCTCCTGGAACAGCACGCTGATGATGAACAGGGCGCACATCAACAAGAAGAGCAGGGTAGCTACTCGTTTCATCCCTCGTAGGTCTTCGGCGCGCTGATCGAGAAGTTCTGGCATGCGCCCCACTTTACCCAGTGCGCGGCACGGCATTAATCACGTATGCGACAGCGGCAAACCAGTAGCGTAGGAGTTATGGACACGCTCTTTTACGCTCATCGCGGCAGTTCGCACAGATATGCCGAAAATACCCGTGCCGCCTATCTGCAGGCGATGGATGAGGGAGCTGACGGCATCGAATGCGACGTGCATCTGAGCCGGGATGGTGTTGTGGTCTGCCACCACGATCCGACCGTGGACCGCACCTCGGATACCACCGGAGAGGTGGCCGGATACTCGCTTGGCGAACTGCGATCCATGGACTTTTCCTCCTACCTGCCGGTAGCGGTTCCCGCGGAGTATGGGGCAGAAAATGAACAGCTGCTGAGCCTTGGCGAACTCCTTGAGCTCATCGACGAACGCGGCATCGGCATCGGGCTGGCCGTAGAGCTCAAGCATCCGAGCCCCTTTGGACACTTGCTGGAGGAGGAAACGCTGAAGGTGCTTGCCGCCTTTGGCTTCGACCCGCAAACCGGCAAAGCCGGTCGGAAGGGGCAGATCCAGGTGACGCTGATGAGCTTCGAGCCGGACTGCCTCCGGTTCCTCTCGCGCACGGTCAACCGTGCACAGCTCTGCCAGCTGATGACCGAGATCGATCCGCAATACGTCACCGAGCTGATGGCCGGCGGGCAGACCGGACGCGCGGCAGTCTATGAGGTCATGCGCCGTTCGGTGGCCGAGGGCATCGAACTCATCGACGCCGGCGGCGCCGGTATTATTGGCCCTGGGATCGCCTGGGTCCGAGCCAACGAGCCGTTGGTGCACGAGTGGCTGGAGCGTGGATTGACCGCCCGGATCTGGACGGTTGACCGCCCCGCCGACGCGCAGTACCTGATCAACATGGGCGTCACCCAAATTACCAGCAACCGCCCGGCAGAACTCCGGCAGGAACTAGAGCAATCATGAGCACCGAAACAACCGCTACGCAGCATAACCTGTATCTCCACGACTCCTACGTCTTCACCGCCCAAGCCACGGTCATCGCCACGGGCAGCGACGAGACGGGGGACTGGATTGCGCTGAGCCCCAATATCTTCCACCCGCGCGGCGGAGGGCAGCCGGAGGACCGCGGCTCGGTCAACGGCGTTGCGGTCGATGTGGGCCGCTCGGCAAGCGGAACGGTGGTTCTCTACGGCGCAGGGGACCATGCCGCAGGGGAAACGGTCACGTCGAGCATCGACGCCGAGAACCGGCGCAGCAATGCGGCCTTGCACACCGCGGGGCATATTCTTGGTTTTGCGGGGGAAGAGCGCGGTTGGGAACACCGCGGCCACTCGCACTTCCAGGGACAGTCACGCCTGGATTTTGACCCCTCCAGCGTGGACTTGCCGCTGGGCGACGAAGCCGAGCGGGCAGCGGCGGAAGCCTGGCTGCAACAGCGGGTGGATGAGCTGATTTCGCAAGGTGGCGAAATCAGCACCCTGATCGACGAGCAGGGCCACCGTACGGTTAGCATCGCCGGAGTGAACAGCGAACCGTGCGGTGGAACCCATGTGCAACACGTGGACCAGCTGGACGAGGTAAAAATTGGCCAAGCCCGGGTCAAACGCGGTGTCTACAAGATTCGCTACGATGCCCGCCACGCCGACTAGCTGGCTGACCCCGGCCACCAAGATGGGCCTGTCCATCGCGCTTGCGACAGGCCTCTACGGGATTTCCTTTGGCGCACTGGCTATTGCCGCGGGGCTGAACCTTTGGCAGACGGTGGCGTTGAGCGCCCTGATGTTCACCGGCGGGTCGCAGTTCGCCTTCATCGGGGTGATCTCCGGCGGCGGGGCCGCCTCGGCGGCTTTCTCTGCTGCGACACTGCTCGGCGTGCGCAATGCGGTGTACGGGATGCAGCTCAAGCAGGCCCTGCGCCCCGGGGCGCGCATGGTTCCGCTGATGGCTCAGGTCACCATCGACGAGTCCACCGCAACAAGCCTTGGACAGGCGAGCCAAAGCGAGCGGCACCGTGGTTTCTGGACCGCCGGGCTCGGCGTGTATGCGCTCTGGAACCTGTTTACGCTCGTTGGCGCCTTGCTCGGCGAACGGATGGGGGATCCGGCAGCGTGGGGACTCGACGGAGCCGCGGTGGCGGCGTTCCTCGGACTATTGTGGCCGCGGCTGAAATCCGCCCAGCCGATTATCGTCGCCTTCGCCGCGGCCGTGGTCACCGCGTTTGCCGTGCCGCTGACGGTTCCCGGTGTGCCAATTTTGATCACCGCCGGCTGCGCGGTGGCGTTTGCGGTGCTCACCGGGCGCCGCGCCGAACCGGCGACCGAACACGGAGACCTGCAGCAAGTAGATCAGGAGAAGCCATGAGCGAATTGAGCTGGTGGCTGCTCGGCGCCTGCGCGGCGGCCTTCGCGCTGAAGATCTGCGGCTATTTTGTGCCGCGAAAAGTACTTGATTCTCCGTTGATGAGTCATGTGGCAGCAACCCTCACCGTCGCCCTGCTGGCCTCGCTGGTCACCATGAACGCGGTGACCAGCGGGCAGGAACTTGTCATTGACGCGCGTATCGGTGCGCTGGCCGCGGCAACGATCGCGCTAGTCTTCAAAGCCCCATACCTCGTGGTGGTGCTCGTTGGCGCCTTGGCTGCGGTCGCACTGCGCGCCACCGGACTGGCTGCCTAAGCGGTCCGGTAGGCGCTCGCCGAGGGCCGCGCTGGCCCGAAGCCAGGACGCTTAGCCAAGTACGCTAAAAGCCGCAGCTTGGGCTCGCTGAGTGCGTTGCGCCTGCGGATTCAACTCGGTGCACCAGCTGGGGTAAACCCGAAATCCGCGTTTGCCGGGCTTCGCTTCCGAGCTGGTGATACCAAGACTGCGCAACAGTTCGGCGGTGAACCGGAAGACCCCGAAACGCTCGGCGTCTTGCACAAAAACCAGAAGTCCTGAAATCTGTTCGTCCGAGCTAAAAGGTTCGGTGCGTCCGTCGGCGTTTCGAGTCCAGCAAGCGAGGAACGCTCCAGGTTTGGTATCGGTGATGCGGGCCGTGCGGATCCTCCACCGCCGGCCGCCGAACGAGACCAGCCCTGATTCGTAGTCGCTGTTTTGCTCTTCTGCCCGAACCAGCAGAGGGTCCGCGTCCGGTGCTAAGCCAAGTGCTGCGTATCGAGAGAAGGCGCTGAAATCCATGAATCTCATTTTAGGCGTGTGCCGGCATCCCCGCGCGGGTAACCGCAACAACGTCGTGACAAGCTCGAGCGTCGGTGGGAGAGTAGAGACATGATCGTAGCTTTTTCAGTTGCCCCAAGTACCGACAACGCCGATGCCTCGGTTCATGACGCCGTAGCCGAAGCGGTGCGCATAGTTCGCGCCTCCGGGCTTCCGAACCGCACCAGTTCGATGTTCACCGAAATCGAAGGCGAATGGGACGAAGTCATGGCTGTCGTCAAAGACGCCACCATGGCCGTAAGCAAATACGGATCTCGAGTTTCGCTGGTGCTCAAGGCAGATATTCGCCCGGGGTATACGGGTGAATTGGACGGAAAAGTCCGGCGCCTAGAGCAGGCGATCGAATCCAGCGAGGAGTAATGAGATGATCCGCCATTCTGCAGAACGTGAGAGCGCGGAGGTCGACACCTACCTCAACGAGGCACTGGGGCTCGAAATCCCAGAACTTGAGGCCGGTAGAGAACATGCGCATGACTCAGGTTTGCCTCGAATCGAGGTCAGCACCGCTCAGGGCAAGTTCCTGCAGCTGATGGCCGAGATAGTCGGTGCTCGGCGTGTGCTTGAGGTCGGCACGCTGGGCGGGTATTCAACGAGCTGGCTAGCTCGTGGGGTGGGTGAGCGCGGGCAGGTGATCTCTTGCGAATTTGAGCCCCTGCATGCTTCCATTGCCCGTGAGAATTTGCAACGTGCCGGACTTTCGGAGCGCGTTGAGATCAAACTTGGCGCAGCCAAGGGATCGCTTGAGAATCTGATCGCCGCGGGCACTGCGCCATTTGAACTGGTTTTCATCGACGCAGATAAACGCAATAACGTGCGCTACTTGGAACTTGCCCTAGAACTCTCGCGTCCCGGGACGGTGCTGATCCTCGATAACGTCATTCGCGGTGGTGCGGTGCTTGACGACGCGGCCGAGCACGGGGCCAACGAGGCTGATGTGCGGGGCGTGCAAGAGGGGCTCAGGTGGCTGCGCGATTCACCACGGGTCTCGGCAACCGCACTGCAGACCGTTGGGACCAAGGGCTGGGACGGATTTGCTATTGCTCGGGTGATCTAGCCAGAGAGCGAGCTGGTGGAATACTGGCTCGCCACCGAAGACGCCGGAATCTTGAACGGCGGGAAACGCCGAACGAGCAAGTTTGTCGCAAAACCGCCGAGCACCGCGACGATGGCCCCGAGCCATAATGCGTAACCCGTTTCGCGTAGCAGCCCCCCGATCGTTGGAGCAAGGATCATCGGAAGAATGTAGTACCAGTGCTTGGCAGTGGTTGGTCCCCAGATGCCTTCAAACCTGGCCAGCAGGCTGAAACTGATAATCAAAAGCAGTGATCCGAAGCAGATGATCCAGAACGTCGGCGACAGGCAGACGACCAGCGTTAGGCCTGTCACGACACCGCCGGTAAAGTTCGCGAACTTTTCGTTCCGATCCACCAGTGACCACCCTTTCGCTACAGCATTTTAAGTAACTATCTAGGCAGTTTTTCAAACTCCTCGGCCACAAGCAATAGTCCTTAAGTAGGAGGGTAGTGGTGCTTAGCGACGCAGGGGGCCTCGCTGACGTAATGTATGTATGTGTCACTTTTGAACGAGTATCGAATCCGACTAGCCCAAGAACAAGATTTGCGGGCGGCCCTTGAAATGAAGTTGCTGGCCTGGCGCCAAGCCTATTCGGGCTTCCGCGACGAAGAGTTCTTCGCCTACCACGAAGCGCAGCTCGAGCAGCAGCTGGCCTGGTGGGAACGTGGGTTGGCCGGGGGAGCCCAATTCTGGATCGCCGAGTCCGGCGACGGAAAGATTATTGGCTTAGCCGGTGGCACTCCAACCATTGAAGAAGATCAGGACACCGGGGTCGATATCGAACTAGGCGTGCTCTACGTGCTGGAAGAGTACTACGGCGGTGGACTCGGCGCCCATCTAATGGACACCGTACTTGGCCAGCGTGACGCTCTGGTCTGGGTACTGGCGGGAAATGAGCGAGCAGTCGCTTTCTACAGCAAGCATGGATTCGTCCCGGACGGAACTTCCGAAGAGCTCGTTGGCTCTTGGGCCGGACTGCGTGAGGTTCGGATGGTGCGCCGACATGGCTAAGACCGATAGCAACGTCATGCTTGGAAGCTACGAGATCGATACCGGTTTGGCCGAGATCGAACCGGACCCCTATGGGGCGAATCGCTTCATCCTCAAAGTCAATGGTGTTCCCTCTTCGCATATAGACCTCGATGATCCAGGTTATTTGGACTTCGAATACATGCGCTGGATGGAACCCGTCTTCACCTTCGGATTCCCCGCCGAACAATTCGACGGACGTGCTCGCAAGCTGCGCGTGCTGCACCTTGGTGGTGGCGGTTGCTCGATGGCCCGCTGGGTGGCCGCCGCCTACGAGAATGCTCGCCAAGTCGTGGTGGAACTCGATGCGAAGCTCGCCGAGCTGGTGCGCACCCGTTTCGAGGTGCCTCGCGCCCCGCTGGTGCGATTGCGTGTGGGTGATGCCGGGCAGGTGCTTCCGACGCTCAGCGACGACAGCCGCGACATCATCATTCGCGATGTGTTCGCCGGTAGTACAACCCCGCGCGAGCTGACCACCATCGGCTACGCCAAGCAGGCCCAACGCGTGCTGGACCGAGGAGGCGTGTACCTGCTGAACTGTGGCGACTCGGCTGATCTGGCAGGCGCCCGAGCCGAGGCAGCCACCTTGCTTTCGGTCTTTGCGCACGTGGCAATGATTGCCGACCCGCCGATGTTCAAGGGCCGGCGGTACGGCAATATCGTTTTCCTCGCCAGCGATGAACCGTTGGCTCTCGGGGCAAGTTTCGAAAAGAATCTGCGCACCGCTCCATTGCCGGCGCAACTTGTTTCGGGTCCAGCGGTGGCGCGCTTCGCCGCCGGAGCCGCACCGATTATTTAGCCGGCAGGCGGTAGCGGCTTCCGTCGAGATCGCGGTGGACCAGCTCATGGTCCACCAGATAGCGGCGTAGCAGCGCCACGTCTTCGTGGATCACCCGCAACCGCTCGTTGAGCTGATCCTCGCGTAGGGATTCTCCGGTGAAGAGCACGTGGTCGCGGATATGGAGCATGACTTCAAGGCGGTCCGCCGGACGTGCGGGCAAGGCATTCAGCCGTGGGCCGGTGAAGTAGCGCATGACCCCAGCGCGCTGGGTGCTGGACGCTGCTGCCGCGGCGAGGGTTTCCTCCAGCAGCTCATCGTTCAGCTGCCAGTGGCCTTCATGCGAGGTGAGCAATCCGATCTTGGCCCAGCGCTGCAAGTCCTTGCGGCTCTGGGCCGAGTCGCTGAGCTGCTCTTGCGCACCGGCGAGGACCAGACCCAATGCGGTTCGCATAGCCTGATTCTTCAACCCTGCGGCGATCTCAATCCATTTATTACCTTGAGACATCCTCATCCTCCGTCTGCGCCTAACTGCCTTAGCCCACATGCTACCCAACGGGTGCGGAGGCGTTGTTCTTTGGACTGCAGAGGACCAAGGTGAGTGCTCTCGGCCCATCGGTGCCGGAACAGGTGCCACGCATGGTCGACTCAGCTAAGGGGCGGTCATGATGACCTATACGTTTGACGTTTTCAGTTCGCTCGACGGGTTTGCCGCCGCGACCGAACCCTGGGAAGGATACTGGGGCAAGCAAGGTCCCGAACTCCTTGCACACCGCAGCCGCCTGTACGACCGGCCGACGCTCATGGTTTTCGGTGCCACCACCTACACGATGATGTCGTCTATGCTGGCGGATTGGGCAGACCCGGACGAGTGGGTTGCCAAAATGTCGGCCCAACCCAAAATTGTCATCTCCTCTACGCTGAACGCCGAAACCGACCTGAGCTGGAAAAACAGCACGCTTGAATCCGCGGATGCCGTCGATGTGGTGCGCAGGTTGAAGAATGAATCAACCATGCCGCTCCGCTCGCATGGCAGCCTGTCGATGAACCGGGCGCTGATGGGTGCGGGACTGGTGGATTTTCTGCAGCTCACGCTCTACCCGGTGATTACCGGAATTACCGGACGCGAGCGCATCTTTGAGGGGTTTGGCGATTTTGATCTTGAACTGATATCCGCGACGCTGCTCGATGGGCGTACGCAGGAACTCATCTACGCCCCACGCCCGATCCCGCGCTGAGTGGCTTTAAATAGCGCCGGCTCGGCACCGTAGGGATACGATGCCGAGCCGGCGCTGCTTCTGCCTCGGTTACATTCCGATGAGATTCTCAATCAGTCCGATGCCGAAGAACAGCACAAAGGCGGCAGCGACAACCCACATCAACGGGTGGATCTCCTTCGCGCGGCCCTGCGCGGCTCGGATGAACACGTAGGAGATGAAGCCAGCTCCGATGCCGTTGGCGATGGAGAAGGTGAACGGCATCAGGGTGAAGGTCAGGAACGCGGGCAGGGCAATGCCCCAATCATTCCAGTCAATTTTCGAGACCTGCGAAACCATCATGAAGCCCACAACGACTAAAGCGGGCGCGACCGCTTCGAAAGGGACAAGGTGGATCAGCGGAGTCAGGAACATCGCCACGATGAGCATTAGACCGGTGACTACCGAAGCCAGCCCGGTACGTGCACCTTCGCCGATGCCGGCACCGGACTCCACGAAGATCTGGGCCGATGAGCTGGAGGTGCCGCCGCCGACGATGGCGCCGGCCGCATCAACGAGCAGGACCTTGTCGACATTCGGGATATTTCCGTCTTTATCCAAGACGCCCGCCTCGGACGCCAAGCCAACCATGGTGCCCATGGCGTCGAAGAAAATCGACAGCAGAATCACGAAGGCGAGCAATGAAGCCGCCGTGACGCCAAGCTTTTCAAACGATCCAAAGAGATTGACCTGGCCGATGAGGCTCAAATCCGGCAGCGTCCAGCTTGGCAGCGAAGGGACGACCAAAGACCAGGTGCTCGTCTCCTTCTCTCCGATGTTGAACACGGCTTCGAAGATATTTGCCAAAGCTGCTGCGGCGACGATTCCGATGAGGATAGCGCCCTTGACCTTGCGCACTACCAACGCCATGGTCAGCAGCAAACCGACCACAAAGACCACGATTGGCCAGCCCATCAGCTTGCCGTCAAAACCCAGGCCCACCGGCACGGTGGTATTCGCAGCATCGGGGATACGCTGCACGAAGCCAGCGTTGACCAAGCCGATCAGCGCGATGAACATGCCGATGCCGACCACGATTGCCGTTTTCAGGCCCGCCGGAACAGCACGGAACACGGCGGTTCTAAAGCCGGTGAGGACCAACAGGAACATGACGATACCTGCGACGACCACCAACCCCATGACATCTGGCCAGGTAAGCTCCGGATTCGTCGCCACGGTAATCGCAACAAAGGCATTTACGCCCAGCCCGGTGGCCATCGCGAATGGGTGGCGAGCCCAGATGCCCATCAAAATGGTCAGGATACCTGCAACGAATGCGGTGACAGCAGCTACGCGCTGGATTCCGAGTTCGCCGCCGGACGCGTCGGCTCCGGAAAGCACTAGCGGGTTGAGCACAACGATATAGCTCATCGCGAAGAAGGTGGCGATGCCGCCACGGACTTCGGTTGCAAAAGTTGAGCGGCGTTCCGAGATTTTGAAGTATCGGTCAACACGCGCCGGGAAGGATGTCTCAGACACTGTTCTGGTGGTGGAGGGCATGGTAAAAATTCTATGACGTTTTGGGTATAGATACATACCGATCTCATAGCTGAGTAGGCTTAGCGTGAAATCATTAGACCCAACTCACACTGTGGGCGAAGATTGGAAGTACATTGGTTGTAAGGGGGGTCACACCCCATGCCATCACAGGTCAATGAGGAGCGAGTCTGATGAGTGACGAAGCACCAGTCGAAACTGAAAAAATCGAGGGTATTGTCGTCGGCGCCGACGGTTCCCAGCAGAGCAAGTGCGCCTTGCGCTGGGCAGAACGAGAAGCGGTGCGCCGTGGCAGCGTTCTGAATATCGTGTCCGCCTACACGATTCCCGTTTTCGCCGCGTCGTCCATGGACGCCGGGTACTCCACACTGGATGACGATTTGATCCGTGGCGGAGCCGAGGACATCGTGCGCCAAGCGCGCGCGGAGCTAGAGGGCAGCCAGGCAACAATTCGCACTTACATCGAGTCAGGAGATCCCTCTGGGGTCCTGCTGGATCTGAGCGCGGATGCCGAGCTCGTCGTTGTCGGCACTCGTGGCCGAGGAGGCTTCGTAGGCAGGCTGCTGGGGTCGGTTTCCTCGGCTTTGCCGGCGCACGCCAAGTGCCCCACCGTGGTGGTGCCATTGTCCATGGCCAAGGAGCAGGAGCAGACCCTAGAGGATGCGCCGGAGCGCCAGACGATTGTTGTCGGCGTGGATGGTTCGGAGCGCGCGCGCTCGGCGGTGCTCGCGGCGGCGGAAGCGGCGTTGGCCCGGGACCTGAGGCTCCGCGTGGTGTGCGCGGTCTCGCCGGTTTCGGCGGCCCTTGCGTGGATGCCCGCCACCGTTGATCAGGAAGCGGTGCTTGAGGACGTTCGCTATCAAATGGATGTCGGGCGGCGCTGGATCAAATCACACTTCCCAAATCTCGAGGTCGAAACCGATGTGATCTCCGGGCCGCCGGTGGAGGTGCTGATTCGCGAGTCCGAACATGCGGTCCTCACGGTAACCGGTTCACGCGGACGCGGTGGTTTTGCCGGCATGCTGCTTGGCTCCACCAGCCAAGGGGTCTTGCACCACTCCAAGGGCCCGGTGATGGTAGTTCCGGACGGGGATGATCCACGGCTGGCCAACCGAAAGGATTTCGATACCGGAGCCGAGTAGGTAGGCCAATATGGCCCGGGAGGAGGTATTCCTTCCGGGCCATATTTTTCAGTAGCGCTGAAAACGCTAGCCCTAAGCGCATTGCAGGGCAGAGCCAAAAGATGCTCCGCAGCCAACTGGCTGCGGAGCATCTTTTCTCTCGAGGTCTCGCCTGCCTAGTAGCGGGCTGCCTTCGGATACATGTTGTTGACCCAGCTCAGCGGAGTCACCGTGATGCCGGCGTTCGGGTTGCGAGCGTGGACTACCTGGCCGTTACCAATGTAGATGGCCACGTGGTAGAACGACGCTCCGCCATTCGAGCTGGAGAACACGAGGTCACCTGGGCGAAGCTGGCTCAGCGAGACATACTGCGGAGCGCTGGCGAACTGCTGGCTGGAAGTACGTGGCAAGCTGATGCCGGACTTGGCGAATGCAGTCTGCGAGAAGCTAGAGCAGTCGAAAACGTTTGGCCCATTGCCGCCGAATACGTAGCGCTTGCTCGGATCGTTGGCCGTCTGCAGAGCCCACGAGATCGCCGCAGAATAATTGCTGTTGTTATTCTGCTCCTGCTTAGGCTCTTCCTTCTTCACCTCTGGCTTTGGCGAAGGCTTAGGGGTTGCCTTTGGCTTTTCTGGTGCCTTCGGCTGGACCTTTTTGGGTTCGGGCTTAGGCTTAGGCTTCGGCTTTGGTTCCTCAATAACCTTCGGCTTTTCCGGTGCCTGAGGGAGAACCTTCGGCTTCTCGGTTTCCTTGGGGGTGGTCTTCGGCTTCTCGGGAGCCTGCGGAGTTGCCTTGGGCTTTTCCGGGGCCTTTGGTGTCTGGGTTTCCTTTGGCTTTTCTGGTGCCTTCGGAGCTTCGGTCTGCTTTGGCTTTTCCGGCGCCTTCGGCTCGTCCTTTTCGACGTCGATGACCTTCGGGGTCAGCGTCTTTGGCTTGGCTTCTTCGGAATCGATAAATTCCAGTTCCTGAGGAGCTTCGATAGCCAGTGGCTGCATGGTTGCCAAGTCATCTTTCGTGACTGGCTTATCAGCCTCCGGAGCCTCGACGGCTTCCTGGAGAGCCTTCTCCTGAGCTTGTTCTTCTGCTTCAGCGATCTGCTGGCGAACTACTTCCTCTTCCTGTTCCTTCAGGAATGCGAGGTGTCCAACGAGCTCGTCACGCAATTCTTTCTGCGGAGCAATCGCTGACTCGTAGGTAGTGAGCGTGGCGCTGGCGGTGGTCGCGGCTGCATCGTAGTTCTCAGCTGCGGCCTTAGCGGCTTTCTGCGCGGTGTCTGCGTACTCTTCCCACGCGGATACCAGAGCTTCGGCCTCGGTAGCGGTGCTGACCGTTTGTGACCGGTTCTCACTCAAGGCGCTCATGGTGGCTGCCTTGTAGAAGAGATCGTTTGACTCATCGTCCTGCAGCAAGATGCCCAGGCTGGAGTTGCTTGCGCCATTGCGGTACATGTCCGAAGCGATCGCGCCCAGATCATTGCGGCTTTGTGCGAGATACTGCTGCGCGTATTCGACCTGTTCAACTGCCTTGGTGGCCTCCGCGGACCGCAGGTCGCGTTCTTCTGCGGCGGTCAGCAGGGACTCCTGAGCTTCCAGGGCCGCCGTTTCCACGCGCTGGAGTTCTACGCGACTGGAATCGAGCGATGCTTCAAGGCGCGCGATCATCTCGTTGGTTGCTGCCTTGTTCGACTTTGCCGACTCAACCTCTGCTGCCGATGGCAACGGGGAGTTCGACGGTGCTGCTGCAACGGAGACGGAGGTGGGAAACGCTGCCGACGGGGCGGCGGCTGCCGGGACGGCGCCAGCAAGGCAAGAGACTGCTAGGGCCAGGGTGCACGCGGCAACTCCGAGCGAGTGGCGGTTAGCCATATCGTTCCTCACTAGATTCAGGTGATGACAGTTGGGAAATGGTCGAATTGTGATTATCCGAGAACGGAAGGTCGCGATTTGATTAAGTTCCCAAATAGCACACTAGGCTAAAAATTAGGTAGTTGGCAACACTGGTCACACCAGTCACAGGAATTACATTGATGGTATTTGTTCGCCCAATTCAGGGATGATTTGGGGGAAGTGCATCCTATTTGGTGCGTTCTGAAATTATTTCAGAGAAATAAATGGCTCCGGGCCAAGTGTTCGAGTGACGTTTGAGTCGTGACCTTGTGGGCACCGGATGGCGGCACGAGCATTTAATGGCGACAATGCGTTACACAATGCGCCGGTAAGAGACGTTGAGCTGTTGCGTATCCTCCAGAGGGTTGGCAACTGCCGAGAGCGATCCACGAGCGCAGGAATTCGGCACACCGTAGTCCATCATCGTCGGTCCGGCCCTTCTAAGCGGCTGGGCATCGTCCGCGGAGCTGCGGCTGAAGCAGTCAGCGCTGCACCAAATGCCCTGCGCAATCAGTGCAACAAACGCGCTAATGCGGCTGCCGGACCCGCCGGCCTCCCCGGCTAAGAGCCCGAAGTCCTCTGGCCACCGCCTATTGCAGGCTCTGCCCGGCAGGCGGTCCTGTCGAGCGCCAGCCAGGGGCATCCGGGAACATGCGTTCGTTCGGTTCTAGGAAGCGAATCCCAGCGGGACCGTCTGAACCCCGCCACCAAGTCCGCAGCGATCGGCGAGCAGCACCGGCTCGCATACGATCACGGATTTCCCGCCAACCCCGGAACAGTACTCGATCCGCTTGGGGACCCCATCATGCGGGGAACTGTGAATGACATTTCAGGGACTGAAAGCTTAACAAGCTCCGTGAATAGCAGAACTGTTGGAATTCGACCGATAGGTACTCGCCGGTAGCCAATAGCGTGGTCAACAGTGCGTCGGTCAACTGGGCCGGCGACCGACCCGAAGGAGCATCACCATGAAGAACTTCACCCGAACCGGCGCCGCGCTGATCGCCGCGGCGTCTTTGAGCTTCGCTGGCGTAGCCGGCGCCTCGGCGCTGTCCCTCGGCGCGGTACTCGACGTCGACCTCACCGCGCAGGTGGCTGCGCAGGTAGCCGCCGAGGCGAAGGCTGACACCGCGGCCCAGCTCGAGGTGCTTGTCGACGCCGATGTCCTCACCGCCACCGCCGCCGCTGAGATTGCCGCCGAGGTTGAAGCCGCCGTGGAATCCACCGTCGAAGCAGAGCTGCTGGCTGACGCCTCCGTGGACGCAACCGTGGAAGCCGATCTGGAAGCTGGCGTAGCCGCGAGCGTCGCCGCCGCAGCGGATGTCGACGCAGACGTGGATGCGACCGTCGACCTGGATATCGTCGCCGATGTCATTTCAGCTTTGGGCACCATCGTTCTCTAGAGCCTGCGAACAGAAGCGGGCGGGTAGTCCTGACCCTCGGGCTTTGCCGCTGGCGGTCGTTGGGACCCGTTTGATGCACTCGAATTGAATCTCACAGCTGGCGTTGTGGCGGTGGGGGCGTTTTGGGGTTGTAGGCCCCGAACGCCCCCACTTTGCTACGCGATGGGCAGGGATCCTGTTTCGAAATGGCTTGCACCTGGGCCCGAGTGGGCATCTCGACGTCCGTCTCTACCGCTGCAGCTGGAGTCCATTGCTTGCTGGCCCGCCTCCCCTAAGCCAGAGGTCCCCGCTCTCCGTGTTTGGCGTAGCGAGCAGCTGCTAATTGCTGTGCCATCGAGGGGTCTTGCGGTCGGGAACTGTTCTTGGCGCCGAATCCAGAGTCGAAGCCCGGTGCTGGGCGGCCGGGGAATGCTGAGTCACGGGGTGTTGCCATGGCCCGGGCCTGGAAGCGGAATTTTGCCTGCTTGCTCCAAAAAGGTCCCGCTGTTCTGCAGGTGCTCCGATGATGAAATGATTGTGGGCTTCCGCATTCCTGTGGCTTAAGCAGGAAACGGGTGCGCAGCATTCGCTCCCGAGGAACGGCTAAGCCAAGGCAATCCAGAAATATGAGTATTTTTCGTGACGCACATCTCAATATTAGTTTTTGCCGATTTGGGCTATCCCCAGCCCAAATCGTGCAGTTTTTCGTCGTCGATTCCGAAGTGATGGGCCACCTCGTGCATGACCGTAATGCGAACCTCCCGCACGACGTCATCACGCGTTTCGCAGGCCCTGAGGGTCGGGTTTTTGAAGATCGTGATTCGATCAGGCAGTGCCCCTGAAGCCCAGTCGAGATCTCGCTCGGTCAGCGCAACACCCTCGTATAGCCCCAGAATCTCGGTATTTTTCGTTTCTCCGGGCAGCGGCTCGTACTCGTCCTCGATAAAGAAAACAACATTGTCCATCATGGTTACCGCGGACTCGGGGATGCCGTCGAGGGCAGCCTGAACCAGCTCATCAAACTCGTCGTCGCTCATCTCCAGATCCATGATTCAAGCCTACTGTCCGCCATCGATTTGCGCCCTTCGAAAGTCCTTCGGATGCCGGTTTTGCAAATGGCAAAAAGGCCACGTATAGTTATTGAAGTCCGCAGCGGAGACGAAAGAAACCGCAGCAGATATAGGCCCCCATCGTCTAGCGGCCTAGGACACTGCCCTTTCACGGCAGCGGCACGGGTTCGAATCCCGTTGGGGGTACAAACAGCCAATTCGTTGGTTGTCAGATGGAGAAATCCATTGGCTTGCGAAAGCAAGGCCCTGTAGCGCAGTTGGTTAGCGCGCCGCCCTGTCACGGCGGAGGTCGCGGGTTCAAGTCCCGTCAGGGTCGCTCGGTTTATTGTTTAGGCAATAAATCTGGTGTCCACTCAGTGGTGCCAGGCTCTGTAGCTCAGTTGGTAGAGCGTTCGACTGAAAATCGAAAGGTCACCGGATCGACGCCGGTCGGAGCCACGCAGCCCTCGGTATACCGAGGGCTTTGCCATGTGATTTGAAGTTAGATTCAAAACTCATGGCCCTGTAGCGCAGTTGGTTAGCGCGCCGCCCTGTCACGGCGGAGGTCGCGGGTTCAAGTCCCGTCAGGGTCGCCAAATAGAAAAGCTCCGGTTTCAACCGGAGCTTTTTGCGTTAACGAAATACTTTTTTGATTCGGCTGCTCTGGGCAGTGTTTAGTTTGCGCGGCCCAAATGCCGAGGACCCAACCAGCGGTTCGTCAGTCGGCGATATGCCGCCGCCGCCGTGGGCAGATCTCCGTCTTCGATTGCTTGGATTCCGTGCATGAGGTCGTTGGCGGATTCATCTGGCCACACGATCTCGGCAAGCATCCCATAGTCCAGCTCGATCACCGACCGGCTATCGAAGGATTCAAGCCAGCTACCGAGCGCGCCTAGCTCCTCAAACAATGGTGCCTGAGGTGCATAGGTCACAAGCGTTTGCACTGCCCAAGAGAGGCGTTCTACCGCCTGGTCGAAGGGCACGATGAGCCGCACCGTGAGCAACCGGTCATCAACATGAACCTGTTCGTACTCGTCATCTTCCCGGAAGAGCGCAAACCAGCTCAGCGGTATGCCCCAGGTGGAGGTGCGGGTATGCAGGTGTGTGAGATCTGCCGCAAGCCGATCGGGATTAACGCGCTCGGCATTCGCGCTACGGGCTGCGGGAGGCACCAGGAGGTCGAGGACCTCGGTCCGGATGGCCTCCTCGGCTTGTTCTGCGGCCAGCACGCTGCGCGCCTGCAGCTGGCCGGGACAGTAGCGGGTGTGCTCGTTGCCCTCGTAGTCAAGGATCTTTAGCGAGCGAAAATGCTCTGCTTCATGGTGCGGGAAGGGGTCCGAAATGGGGCGTAGCGTGCGTTCCCAGAGTCGTTCGTTCTCGAAGCTGTCCCAATGGCTTGCGCTACGCTGCCCGGTGCGCAAGATAATTGACTGGGCCCAATCCTCGAAAGCGTCCAACGGTTCATAGACGCGCAAATGCGCGGTAGCCGCCGTAAGCTCTGCCAATGGCCCAGTCAATTTTCTGGTCATGGTTAGTCGTCCAGCTCCACGATGACCGGAGCATGGTCGCTAGCGCCCTTGCCCTTGCGTTCCTCGCGGTCGATGCTCGCGGTAGTAACCCGTTCGGTTAGTGCGGGGGAAGTCAACGCGAAATCGATCCGCATGCCCTCGCCTTTCGGGAAGCGCAGCTGTGTGTAATCCCAGTAGGTGTAGGCGCCCTCGGTGTGTGGGCGAACTGCGTCTGTGAAACCGGCGTCTTCGAATGCGCCAAATGCGGCACGCTCGGGGGCCGAGACGTGGGTGAGCTGGTTGTCCAAGAAGAACTGGATATCCCAGACATCTTCGTCTTTCGGCGCGATGTTCCAGTCGCCGAGCAGCGCAATTTGAGCTTGTGGATCTGCGGCGAGCCATTCGACCGAATTTTTCTTCAATTCGTCGAGCCAGTTGAGCTTGTAGCCCATGTGCTCGTCATCCAGGGCCCGGCCGTTGGGCACATAGAGGCTCCAGATGCGAACCCCACCGCAGGTGGCCGCGATGGCTCGGGGTTCTTGGATCGGGTCTTTCCCGCCCTTGCCGAACTCTGGCTGATTCGGGAACGTGCGCTGGACGTCGTCCAGTCCCACACGGGAGGCGATTGCCACGCCGTTCCACTGGTTGACGCCAAAATGCGCCACCTCGTAGTCGTTGTTCTCGAAAAGTTCCCAGGGGAAATTGTCGTCTTTGCATTTTGTTTCCTGAATTGCCAGGACATCAACGTCGGTACGGCGCAGCCAGTCTTCGACGCGGTCAGCCCGGGCGCGCAGGGAGTTCACATTCCAGGTCGCTATCTTCACTAGTTCAACCTATCAAGTTTGCTGTCATGCGCCACTTCAATTTACTTGGAAGTCCGAGTATATTCGAGAATGAACTGTGACAGCGATCACCGAGGGGTGGGTATTTTGACCGACATTCTGACCGAGCGCCGGGGACATTTGGGACTCATCACTCTCAATAGGCCAAAAGCGCTCAATGCGCTCACTACGCAGATGTGCCGGGGCATGCTCTACGCGTTGCTTGAATGGCGTGATGATCCAGCGGTGCGACAGGTCGCGATCACCGGAGCGGGGGAGCGAGGCCTGTGCGCAGGGGGCGATATTGTGGCGATCTACCGGGATATCTTGGACCGAGATGGGTCCACCGAAGAGTTCTGGCGTATCGAGTATCAACTTAATGTACTCATTGACGAGTATCCGAAACCGTTCGTGGCGTTGATGGACGGCATAGTGCTTGGCGGCGGGATTGGGGTTTCCGCCCACGGCAGCCATCGCATCGTGACCGAGACCAGCCGCTGCGGTATGCCAGAAGTGGGAATCGGTTTCTTCCCGGATGTGGGAGGCACCCACCTGCTGGCCAAGGGCGCAAAATCCGCAGGGCGCCTAGCGGCACTAACCGGGATGAGATTCCACGCGGCGGACACCATTGCCTTGGGGCTGGCAGACAACTACGTGGCGCAGGCGAACTTGCCGCAACTGCTGACCGAGTTGGAGAGTCTCGAAGCCGACCAGGTGATTACGCGATTTGCGCGCACCGTCGAGCAGGGAATGCTGGGCGCCGATTGGGTTCAGGCCTTCGCCGAACCAAGTGTCCCGGCAATTCTCGCCGCGCTCGACTCTAGCGGCGATGCTCAGGCCAGCCTGGTTTCTAAGGCGCTTCGAGCCGCCTGCCCTAGTTCGGTGCGGCTCGTCGATGAATTGTTGGACAGTGCCGGGATGGACCTGCGCGAGGATCTGCGTCGCGAGTTCAGGGTCGCGGTTAACCGACTGGATGACCCGGACTTCGCCGAAGGAATCCGAGCCGCGGTGATCGACAAGGATCGCAATCCGCGGTGGCACGAACGAGTGGGTAATTTGACGCGCGAACAGCGAACGGCACGACATTTCGCCCCATTGCCTGGAGCGGAATTGAATTTTGCACTGTTGGAGCAGGGGCTACGAGAAAAGAGTGGAAGATGAGCGAAAAACCAATCATAGGATTCTTGGGACTGGGCCATATGGGGCTTCCCATGGCCATCAACTTGCACCGTGCCGGGTATCGCCTCAAGGCTTTTGATGTGGTGCCTGCGGCCCTCGAAGCCGCCGCCGCGGCCGGAATTGAAACTGTGGTTACCGGGACCGAAGCCGCGAGCGACGTGGATGTCGTGCTGACCATGTTCCCTACCGGGCAGCATGTATTGGATGCCTACCGGGACTACCTGCTTGGGGCTGCCGAGGCGGACACGTTGTTCCTGGAGTGCTCGACTATCGATGTGGCACAGGCGCGCGAAGCCGCCCAGCTCGCGGTGGCGGCCGGCCATCGAAGCGCCGACGCTCCAGTTTCCGGTGGGGTAGTTGGCGCGGAAGCGGGAACCCTGACATTTATGCTCGGCGCCGATGAGGCCGACCTGGCGCAGATCAACCCGGTGCTCGAAATCATGGGCAAGCGGGTCGTGCATTGCGGTGGGCATGGGGCCGGGCAAGCGGCCAAGGTTTGCAACAATATGCTTTTGGGCATCTCCATGCTCGGAGCGGCGGAAGCCTTTGTCCTAGGCGAGCGCTTGGGACTGGAGCACCAAGCCTTATTCGATGTGATTTCCTCGGCTTCGGGGCAGTGCTGGGCGGTGACAACAAATTGTCCGGTCCCGGGCCCCGTCCCTAGCTCGCCGGCCAACCGGGAGTATCAGCCTGGATTTGCTGCCGCGTTGATGGCCAAGGATCTCGGCTTGGCCTCCAGCGCATTGGAGCAGACGCAGACCGATGCGCAGCTAGGCAGTCTCGCGGCCGCGCTGTATCGGAAGTTCAGCGATGAGGGAAATGCAGGCACCGACTTTTCCGGGGTCATCAATGCGATTCGAGACGGTTCGTTATAGGAAGTCGCCCGAGGCGCGGCGGAAACGAGAGAGGATCTCGAATAGATCTGTCGCGTCTGCGGCTTCCAAATCGCTTTGGGCGAAGAGCTGTGCGTTCAAATCAGTTCGGGCGGCGTCGAGCACCTCCAGGCCTTGGGCCGTGAGCTCCAGGAGCCTGGTTCGCCCATCGGTAGGGTGTGCAACTCGTTGCACCAGCCCGGTGGCCTCTAGCCGGTCCACCGAATTCGTCAAGCTCGTAGCATGAACCTGGAGCAGCTCGCTTGCGTGGCTCATCGGGAGCGAACCGCGTTTGGAGAACCCAAGCAAGGCGAGCACTTCGAAACGCGCAAAGGTGAGCCCGTGCGGCTTGAGAAACGCATCGGCTCGCTGCAAGAAAATCGACGCCGTGCGCATCACCGCGGTGATTGCGGCCATGGCATTGGCTTCGGATGCCCAACCATGGGCAACCCACTGTTCGCGGGCCTGAGCAATCGGATCGCGTGGCAATGGAGAATTCAACATTTACCCCCTAAGGAAGTCTTAGTCCAACAATATACTTGGACTTCCAAGGGTTTGGAAGGAGAAATCGGATGGACCTATTGGGTGTGGCACACCAACTGCACGAGGCCGATCGGACGCGACTAGAGCAGGTGCGTGAGTTTTTGCAGGCGCGCATTCGCCGGCAATCGATCGAGTTCTGGAATCGCGAGGAATTTCCCGCAGGACTTGTGCGAGAGTTGGCCGATGCCGGTTTAGCGGGAGTGCAGCTAGATGGCTCCTCGCATCTATTGCGCGGGTTGCTCCACGCGGAAATCTCAAGAGCCGACGTATCACTTTCATCCATTGTCGGCATCCACAATGAGCTCATCGTGGGCATGATCGATGCGCTCGGGTCGGCTGAGCAGCGTGAATCCTGGCTCCCAAAACTCACCATGTTCCAAGCCTTTGGCGCCTTTGCCTTGACCGAACCCGACCATGGTTCGGACATTGCCGGAGGCATCCACACCACCGCGACCCGCGAAGGCGACGAATATGTGATCAACGGGGCCAAGCGTTGGATCGGCATGGGAACTATCGCCGATTTTGCGTTGGTCTGGGCAAAATGTCCCGAGAGCGGAGCGGTGGGGGCCTTTCTGGTGGAAAGCGACCGTCCGGGCTACAGCGCAACCAAGATCGAAAATAAGATCGGCCTGCGCATCATGCAGAACGCGGATATTTCAATGGAGAATGTCCGCATTCCGGTGGAGAATAAACTCCCTGGCGCGGTCAACTTCGCCTCGGCGAATGCGTTGTTGATGCAGTCTCGCGCCTGGGTCGGGTGGCAGGCGGTCGGCGCCATGCTGGCAACCTTGGATATCTGTACCGCTTACGCCAAGGACCGGCAGCAATTCGGCCAACCCATTGCCTCGTTCCAGTTGGTGCAGCAATCCTTGGCGGAGATTGCCGGCAATGCGACGGCGTGCCTGTCGATGATGATGGACATCGCGCGCAAGCAAGAACGCGGCGAGCTGGAAATGGTCGACGCGGCGCTGGCCAAGTCCACTGCGACGCGGCTCGCGCGCCAAACGGTCTCGTTGGGCCGTGCGCTGCTTGGCGGAAATGGTGTGGTGACCGACCATGAGATGGCCAAGTTCTTTTGCGATGTTGAAATCCTGCACACCTATGAGGGCACCTATGAAATTAATTCATTGATCGTCGGACGAGCGCTGACCGGAGTGAGCGCATTCGTCTAGCGAGAGTTCCCTTGTGTAGGTGGCCGAGTCCTAGTGAACTCTTGCTCCGACAGTACGTTCCAATCCGGAAAGTACTGGCTAGGGCAGATTCATCAGCATGCGCCACCTATACGAGGAGCATCGCGGTCTAAGGCGTC
Source organism: Glutamicibacter sp. AOP12-B1-11 (assembly GCF_052379245.1). Lineage (NCBI taxonomy): Bacteria > Bacillati > Actinomycetota > Actinomycetes > Micrococcales > Micrococcaceae > Glutamicibacter > Glutamicibacter sp. AOP12-B1-11. The sequence continues at coordinate 112,385 of NZ_JBQSYL010000001.1, forward strand.
CGTAGCTCCGCGTGGGGCACGGCAACTGCGTTTGAGCTGCGTTGTGCTCGGGGCTGCAGTTGCCCTGCCACTGCTGTTTGGCGGTTTCTGGAAGCTGGCACGAGTAAGCGAACATCCACGAAAACAAATTAGTGACGACTTCAAAACCCTGCGCGAAGCTCTCGAAGTAACCGACTCGATGCCCGAGGAGCAGAGCTAGCTGCGCCACCAGGTATCGAGGTAGGTCGCGGGAACCGTACGCTTGTGGCGCGAACCGAGGAAGCGGGACTCGATGGTCTTGGCTGCGGCAGCATCGACTTCCTGGCCTTCGAGGTAGTCATCAATCTGCGAGTAGCTCAGCCCCAGCTCGTCTTCATCTGTCCGCTGTGGCTGGCCGTCTAATAGGTCCGCGGTTGGTTCCTTGGCCCAAAGGAGCTCTGGAGCACCCAATTCTCGCAGCAAGGCTTGGTTCTGACGTTTATTCAACCCGGCGAGAGGCAAAAGGTCGGCGCCACCATCCCCGAACTTGGTGAAGAATCCGGTGACCGATTCGGCTGCATGGTCGGTTCCGAGGACCAGCATGCGGCGATCACCTGCCATGGCGTATTGCACGATCATGCGCATCCGGGCCTTCGCGTTACCCCGGTTGAAGTCGCTGATGCGTGGGTGGCCCGCGTTGTCCAGCGCTTCATCCAGAGCCTTGACGGGCTTTTCGATATTTACTTCAAATTCCTCGTCGGCGCCGATGAACGCCATGGCCTTCGCCGCGTCGTCGGCGTCGCTCTGCACCCCATGGGGCAGTCGGACCGCGACAAAGTTCGCCTCGCCACCGGCGTCGCGGACCTCTTGGACCGCCAGTTGCGCAAGCCTTCCGGCCAAGGTGGAATCGATGCCACCGGAAATTCCCAGTACGAAACCCTTGGCTCCGGTCGCTCCGAGGTAGTCCTTCAGGAACCCCACGCGTCGTTGGATCTCCTGTGCCGGAATGATTTGTGGCTTGACGCCAAGTTCTTCGATGATCTCTGCTTGCAGTTCGCGCATGCATCCAATACTAGGCATGAGAATGGGCGCAGTGGCTAAATACCGGTGTTCGGGGCGGAAAGTTAATCTGTTTTCAACATTCCACCCGGCAGGCTACTCGGTTTCAGCCTCGGCCCAGCCAAAGTTCTTGGCCATCTGTTCCAGGGAACTCACCGTGGTGGAGTATGCCTCCGGGGTGAGCCCCTCGCCGCACTGGGTACGGATTCGTTCAACCAGTTCGCTGAGCTTCACCAATGACACATGTCCGCGTTCGGTGATCATGTACTCACCGCCCTGGCGCGAGATCCACCCGGATTCCACGAGCTCTGCCAGATGTTCGGTGACGGACTGAGGTTCATCGGGCGAGGCAAAAAATGGTGAGAGGCCCGTGGTGAGCTCGGCTTCCGACGCAGGATTCTGCTCGAGCAGGTTCAGTACCTGCCATTGCCGGCGCGTAACACCGTGTTCTTCCAAGGTCGCTGCAAACTGCTCGTCGATCAGCGAATCTACCAATTTCAACCAGAAACCCAAGGGGCGAGTCGCATTCATGATCCCACCCTAGCCGGGAGTTACGGCTGGGGCTAGGGGCTAATTTAAACAAGTACGGCCAGCTCAATCGCGGTTCCACCGATCCGTCGCCGGGCGGATGTGCGGCGCGCTTGGCAATCTGGCAGGGCCAGGACGCATGGCATCATCAGGTAATGATGTGCGGCTGCTAGAGACCGCTCTCGGAGCGCCGCGCCCTGGTGGTGAACTGCACCGAGGAATAGCCGTCATACAGGGCATTCCTTGCAACGGCCACTCCGTTGTGGCGACTAGAATTGTGTCTATGAGCGAAACCAGCGCCCGTGAGCGGCTTAAAGAACTGATCCAAGAACTTGCCATCGTGCGCGGCAAGGTCACTCTTTCCTCCGGCAAGGAAGCCGATTACTATATCGATCTGCGCCGGGTCTCCTTGCAGCAAGAAGCATCCGGACTTATCGGCGAGGTCATGCTCGACCTGCTGGACGAGGCCAAGCTTGAATTCACCAATGTTGGCGGTTTGACCATGGGCGCGGACCCGGTGGGTACCGCAATCATGCACACCGCGCGAACCCGGGGCCGTAGCCTTGACGCATTCGTGGTGCGCAAGGCACAGAAGTCCTATGGGATGGGACGCCAGGTTGAAGGCCCGAGCGTCGAAGGCAGGAACGTGATCGTTCTGGAAGATACCTCAACTACCGGTGGTTCCGCTTTGACCGCAGTCGAAGGCGTGCGCAAGGCCGGCGGCAACGTCATTGCCGTCGCCGTGATCGTTGACCGCGACACCGGCGCCAAGGAGCGTATCGAGGCCGAGGCCGGCGTTCCGTACCTTTTCGCCTACGGCAAGACCGAGCTGGGCCTGTAACAACATACTCAAGGAACTTGCTGGTTGACGGGAGACGTTAACCGACGCTGGCCTGGATGGGAGGGACTTTTGGTCCGCCCCATCCAGGCCAGTTTTTATAGAGCTGCGGTTCCTGAGCCTTGGCTTGCTAGTAAGTCAGGCCGTAGCCGAAGGGGTAGAGCTCCCCGTCGGTAGTTTCCGCATAACCCGGCAGATCGCTGTACTGCTCGCGGATGGCCTCTGCGGTGCCGGCCAGCGCGAACGGCATGCAGGAATACATGCAGCACTCGGACGCCACCAACACGGTCTTCGAGCAGTCCATGACCTTCAAGGACGGCTACCTGCACCCAGGCAACAAGCCGGGCCTGGGTGTCGAATTCAATGATGAAGCAGCGTTGTCCTACCCGTACCAGCAGGCCTACCTGCCCTACAACCGTCTTATCGACGGCACCGTCCACGACTGGTGAGCCAGCAAATTATTGCGCACGCCGGGCAAACGGAAACTTCCCAAGGAGCTGTCGCATTGAACCGAGTCATTGTCATGGGTGTTTCCGGTTGCGGCAAGTCCACGGTCGGCGAACTGCTCGGCACGAAGCTGAACGCCGGGTTCCTCGATGGGGATTCACTGCACCCGCAGGCGAATATCGACAAGATGGCTGCCGGGCAGCCACTGGACGATATGGACCGTGAGCCATGGCTTCGCGAGGTCGGCAATCGTTTGGGAGCGCTCAGCAACGAATCGATGGTCATCGCTTGCTCTGCGCTGAAGCGGAAATACCGTGACCTGATTCGGGCGCAGGCACCGGGAACTGTGTTCATCCACCTGCACGGCTCGGAAGAGTTGTTGACCGAGCGCATGGGCTCACGGCCCGGCCACTTCATGCCGGTGGGACTGTTGCAGTCGCAGTTGGAAACGCTCGAACCGCTGGAAGCTGACGAATCCGGTCTCGTACTGGATATCGCGCAACCGCCTGTCGCCTTGGTCCAAGATGCGGCCGCATGGCTGGAATCCCGAGACTAGAACTCAGATAAGTGGCAGTGGGGACTGATTCTGCTCAGTCCCCACTGCCTTTTTGCCTCCCGATGTTTTGGCGCTTCGAGTTTTGCCCTGCAGAGAGCGTTGAGAAACCCCGGGCAGGCTAGTGCCTCTACCTCACTGGGTCTCGAGGCTGGCGGTTATGGTGTCCTGCGGCGCAGTGTCAGCGAACCTACAATGAGTGCCGCGATAATCCACGCGGCGATCACCAAAAGGCTCGCGGTCGTGGCCGAGTCCTCGGTGCCATTCGCGATTGCATTCAACGCATCGATCGCATGAGACAGCGGCAGCCAATCGCCGAAGACCTCCAGAGGGCGTGGAAGCTGCGCTCGTGGAAGGATGATCCCGGCTAGCAGAAATTGCGGGAAGATGAACAGCGGCATGAACTGCACCACCTGGAATTCGGTACGGGCAAAGGCGCTGGCCATCAATCCCAGGCTGGTGCCCAGCAAAGCGTCGAGCGCAGCAACCGAAAATAGCAGCCAAAGGCTTCCCTGGATTTCCAAGCCGCACACCCAGACGGCAAATGACACTGCGATCACCGTTTGGAGGATTGCGATCAGGGTGAATGCCAGCGCATAGCCAAGAATGAATTCCCCCTTGGCCAGCGGCAAACTCAGCAACCGTTCCAGGGTTCCGCTGCGGCGCTCACGAAGCGTGGCAATGCTGGTCACCAGAAACATGACGATGAACGGAAACAGCGCGATCATGGCTGGGCCGATCAGGGCAAAAACTCGTGTATCGGTGAAGATCCAGGACATCAGCCCAATGAGCAAGCTAGGAACCACCAGCATGAGGGCAATGGTTCGTGGATCGTGCCGTATCTGCTGCAAGACGCGTCCGGATGTGGCGAGCGTGCGGATCATGGTTGATTCTCCTTGCCCGCGGCGCGGTGTTTTGGACTCGGCCGTGCAACGTTCGGCGTTGCGCCGCCTACGCCGCCAACTAGGGCCAGGAAGGCTTCTTCTGGATTCTCGGTTCGAGTGCGTGCAAGCAGATCAGCCGGGGTGAGCTGGGCTAGCAGTTGACCCTCGCGGAGCAGGAGCAACTCGTCGCAGCGCATCGCTTCATCCATGACATGGCTGGAGACCAGCAGGCTCATTCCGGTGGCGGCAAGTTCTGTAAACAGCCGCCAGAGATCGGAGCGAAGCACCGGGTCAAGTCCGACCGTTGGTTCATCGAGGATGACGATATCGGGTGTTCCGAGCAGCGCAATGGCCAATGACACTCGGTTGCGTTGCCCTCCGGAAAGATCTATGGCTAATTTTCTCGACTGGAGATCGAGGTCGGTCAAGGCGATGACACGGTCAACTTCCGTGGCGGACAGGCCAAGAATTCTTGCGAAGTAGGCGATATTCTGGCGCACGGTGAGATCGTCGTAGACGCTGGCTGCCTGCGTCATGTAGCCAACTCGGTGGCGCAGGGCCTTGTCGCCGGCGGAGGAGCCGAGTACCGTCACGGTGCCATGGGTGATAATTTGGCTCCCGACGATGCTCCGCAGCAGCGTGCTCTTCCCGCTGCCGCTAGGCCCCAATAGGCCAATGACGCGTCCGGGGGACAGCGCAAAACTCAGCTCTTCAAGTACGAGCATCTTGCTTCGCTTCACGCTCAAACCGTTCACGATTACGGATGCCGATTTATTCATCATGCAATGAATTAAAGACCCCTTTAAAGCCGGAGTCAACGGATTTAGGACGGCATTTTTCCTGTCAGATGCCACTGGACGGCTGGCCCGATGCAGGCGACTACTTCCTCGTCCTCCATCGATGCCAGCGGCTCGAGCTGAATAATGTACCGCCCGATAATCATTCCGATAATCTGTGTCGCTGCCAGCGCGGCCCGACGGTCAGCGTCGGCGGGCGGCAAGGATCTGCCAAGTCGCGCGAGCAGTTCTTTTTGGAGGAAGGGCTGCATGAGCTTGGTTGCCGACTGGCTGGAAAGCATGCCTCGGATCAAGGTGGTGGCCGCAGGACGAATGACGGGGTTTGCCCACGCCGTCACGACGGTGCGCACCAGGGCTTCGCCCAGTTCGCCAAGCGGGCTGGTCATTGCCTGGGCAACCAGCTCCCCAGGATTAACCGGCATATTGAGGGCTTCGAGGAAGAGCCCGGTCTTGTCTTTGAAGTAGTGGTGAACCAGAGCCGAATCGACACCCGCGCGGCGCGCCACGGAACGAATGCTTGCCGCCTCGAAACCTACGGTGCTGAATTCTTCGGTAGCGGCTTTCAAGATTTTCCGGCGGGTCGAACCCGTGGTGCTGCCCCTAGGCCGCCCGCGGCCGCGTGGTGCGGCGTTCGGGTATTCGGATTCCTGATTCACGGATCAAGCATACGTCTTGGGTACCTCAGCGGCGTTTGGCCCACAGGCCGAGAACTACGAGCAAGTAGGCGAGCATGGCAAATCCGAGCAGGCGGTGCTCTCCTCACACGACGGTATTGGATACCGAGCAGTGCAACTCGGCGCCTTGGCCCAGACAGGAACGCATCGCATAATTCAAGGCGATGAAAAGGGTCAGGCCCAAATATATGCCTACGGCAAGCAATACGAACTTCAGTAGCCTCCGCTGGGAGGAGCGGCTCATCATGCAAACAAGTATCCGCCCCTTTCCATGGTTGGCAAGGGGCGGATCTCAAGGCTCAGGCTACGGCTTTTTAGTCTTGCCGGCAGCTGGTTCGCTGGCGCCTTCGGCGACGAGCTCACCGTGCAGGGTCGCCACCGAGGGGTATTGCAGATCCGGGCGGAACGGGAAGGTATCAACATCGCCGGCGGCGGTGATGCCGGTGTGGACCAGCGCGGTCAACAGTCCGGCTTCCATGCCGGCAATGATGTCGGTGTCCATCCGGTCGCCGATCATTGCGGTGGTTTCCGAGTGCGCGTCGATCCGGTTCAGAGCCGAACGGAACATCATTGGATTGGGCTTGCCCACCACATATGGTTCGCGGTTGGTGGCCCGAGTGATCAGCGCCGCCACCGCGCCGGTGGCCGGTAGCAGGCCCTCGGACGAGGGGCCGGTGGCGTCCGGGTTGGTCGCGATGAAGCGTGCGCCACCCTCGATCAAACGAATCGCCTTGGTAATGGCCTCAAATGAGTAAGTGCGGGTCTCACCGAGCACCACATAATCCGGGTTCTGATCGGTCATGATGAACCCGGCATCGTGCAAGGCGGTGGTCAAACCAGCTTCACCGATTACGAATGCACGTCCGCCGGGACGCTGACGTGCCAGGAACTCGGCGGTGGCCAGGGCAGAGGTCCAGATGTTTTGCTCCGGAACGTCCAAGCCCGAGGCGAGCAATCGGGCACGCAGGTCGCGTGGGGTGTAGATCGAGTTATTGGTCAACACGAGGAATCGCAAATCATTCTCGCGCCAGTACTGAATCAGCTCGGCGGCACCCTTGATTGCCTGATTCTCATGGACAAGCACGCCGTCCATGTCGGTCAGCCAGGTTTTGATGTCGTGGATGGTGCGCGAAGCTCGAGTTATGGTCGTCACGAGGTGTTATTCCTCCTTGGGCAGTGATGGTGGGACGTTTCGTCATTGATCAACTTCCCTGGTACTAAAAGCCTACACAGCAATTGCCGTAAGTGCCGTGAACGTGGACACCTCGCCGAACAACTACCCTTAAAGGGTGAACGAAGAATCGCAGGAACCCACGGCAGACCCAGCAGCACAACACATCATCGGCGTTGGCCCTTGGCAGGGTGAACTGCCGACCGATGCGCACTATGACCCTGAACTGCTGGCCCAAGGCGACCGGCGCAACGTCGCCGACAAGTACCGCTACTGGTTGATGGACGCGATCATTGCAGATCTCGACGGACGCCGCCACGATTTCCATATCGCCATCGAGAACTGGCAGCACGACATGAATATCGGCACCGTGGTGCGCTCGGCAAACGCCTTCCTCGCCAAGGAGGTCCATATCATCGGCCGCCGACGCTGGAATCGCCGAGGTGCGATGGTGACCGATCGTTACCAACATGTCCGCCACCATGCCACCGTGGATGAATTCGTGATCTGGGCTGAAGGTGAAGGGCTGACCATTTTGGGGATTGATATTTTCCCCGATTCGGTCCCTCTGGAGACATACGAACTTCCACGAAACTGTGTGCTGGTGTTCGGCCAAGAAGGCCCGGGCCTCAGCCCAGAGGTGCATGCGGCAGCGAAAGACACCCTTTCAATTGAGCAGTTTGGTTCAACTCGATCGATAAACGCGGCTTCGGCGGCCGGTATCGCCATGCATGCCTGGGTCCGCAGGCACGTCTTTGGGCAACGCGTGAGTTAACAAAGGAATAAACATCTGTCTTTTAGGCAGAAGTTTATTCGAGCATCTGGATTAGTTGTGAAATACACCATAGGCTAGGCCTTGGTTATACATTCGTGATCTGGGAGCGGCAGTAGTGAAACGGCGACATCAGGTAAACCACGACTTATTACTTATCGGCTTGCCCCGGAAAAGGAAACGTCTGATCGTATGGGCCACCTCAGTGGTGGCCGCCATTGGTCTCACCGGCGCGCTCGCAATTCCTATTGTTGCGCAAACAGCCGATGATCGTCAGGGCAATATGCCCATCGCCATCGATGCGCAGGCCGCGCCCGCAAACTTCAGCAACCCGGTCTACGTCAATCAGGACGCTCCCTTGAACGCCTTCGGCGGATCGGGGCGGGCCCTTGCCATTGATGGCCGGCCCTTGGGGATGGTTGAAGGCGCCGCCGAGACTTCCGAGGACTCCGAGAACGAAACCGAAACCGCACTTCTCGCAGGAGCCGTAGGCACCATCGGGCAGCTTCCCGGTGACTTGCAATTGATGCACCCGGTCCCTACCCGACGCATCTCCAGCCCCTATGGGTGGCGCAGCAATCCCACCGGTGCGGGAAACCAGATCCACATCGGACAGGACTACCCAATCTCTTGTGGATCTCCGGTGTACGCCAGCGAGGCTGGTCGCGTCATCGTCTCCGGATGGCACGGCCACTCGGGAATGCGCGTCACCATTGACCACGGTAGCAACGTGCAGACCGGCTATAGCCACAACTCAAAGCTAGTGGCCAAGATTGGCCAGGAGGTCAAGCAGGGCGAGCTGATCGCGCTCGCGGGAACCACCGGCAATTCAACGGGTTGCCACGTGCACTTCGAAGTGATCGTCAACGGTCGCTGGCACGATCCACGCAACTACCTGCCAGGGATCCCCGGCCAGCCCAAGGCAATGATCGATTCGAGCCGACTGACGGTGAACTCGAACAGTGCGCCAAAGGGCAACGGCTCCAACGGTCCGCAATCACAGGGGCCGGACCGCAACGAGAGCTCGGATCCTGATGTAGTGGTTCCACGCGACGACACTCCAGTGGTGCCTAAGCCGAAGCCAAAGCCAAAGCCAAGCCCGAGCGATTCGAACTCGCCATCACCGACGGACTCCAAGTCACCATCGCCTACGGATTCGAAATCTCCGTCGCCTACTGACTCGAAGTCGCCCTCACCGACGGACTCGAAGTCTCCATCACCGACGGATCCCGAGTCGCCTTCACCAACGGAAGAGACGACACCGCCTGAGGGGTCGGGGGAAACCACTCCATCCGGGGATCCAACGCAGGATACATCTACCACAACGAAGCCTAAGGCTACGGAAACAGCACCGAAGACCAGTGACTCTTCTACTCCGGATAAGCAGGAATCGACTTCTGCAGTCCCGGAAACCAAGGGTTCCTCGGCACCGCCGGCAACGTCAAGCACGGTAACCCCTGAGACTACCGGGTCATCCGGCGCTTCGCAGTCCTCGGGGTCGGCCAGCAAGTAGCAGTTCACCGAAAACCGCGAGTGGAAGTCAGCCAAAGGCTGGGTTTCACTCGCGGTTTTCAGCTTTAACACGCTTCATCACGTGTCACGTTCGGAGATCTACGCCACGTCACACCCCGCTGCCGATAGGATGGGGTGAGAAACGCCGTCAAAGGCGACGCGTCCACCCTCGCTAAACACAAGGAGTGAAGCATGCCTATCGCAACCCCCGATAAGTACAATGCAATGATCGATGCCGCCAAGGCTGGCGGGTACGCCTTCCCGGCGGTCAACGTCACCAGCTCGCAGACGCTGAACGCCGCAATCCGCGGCTTCGCCGAAGCGGAATCGGATGGCATCATCCAGGTATCCACCGGTGGCGCAGCCTACTGGTCCGGTGCCTCAATCAAAGACATGGTGACCGGCTCGCTCGGTTTTGCCGCCTTCGCCCGCCAGGTAGCCAAGAGCTACGGCGTGAACATCGCGTTGCACACCGACCACTGCCCGGCCGACAAGCTGGACTCCTTCGTGCTGCCGCTACTTGCAGCCTCCGAGGCAGAGGTCGCCGCAGGCCGCGACCCATTCTTCAACTCGCACATGTGGGACGGCTCGGCCGAAACCCTGGAAGAGAACCTGCGCATCGCAGCCGAGCTGCTGCCACGCACCGCTGCCGCCAAGCAGATCCTCGAAGTTGAAATCGGTACCGTAGGCGGCGAAGAAGACGGTGTGGAGAACGCCATCAACGACAAGCTGTACACCACCGTTGAAGACGCGCTGGCTACCATCGAAGCCTTGGGCTCCGGCGAAAAGGGCCGCTACATCACCGCGCTGACCTTCGGCAACGTGCACGGCGTCTACAAGCCAGGTGGCGTGAAGCTGCGTCCGGAGATCCTGAAGGATATCCAGGCTCAGGTTGGTGCAAAACTGGGCAAGGCCAACCCGTTCGATCTGGTCTTCCACGGCGGTTCGGGCTCCTCCGACAAGGAAATCGCTGACGCGGTGTCCTACGGTGTCATCAAGATGAACATCGATACCGACACCCAGTACGCCTTTACGCGCCCGGTGGCCGGCCACATGTTCGCCAACTATGATGGCGTGCTGAAGATTGACGGCGAAGTAGGCAACAAGAAGACCTATGACCCACGCGTCTGGGGTGCCAAGGCCGAAGAGTCCATGGCGGCTCGCATCGTTGAGGGCGCACGTCAGCTCGGCTCGGCCGGAAAGTCGCTGAAGTAACAATGGCCGGCGAGAATCTACTGGGTATCCCAGAGACACTGCTGCCCGAGGAAACCGACGTGCTTGCGCGTCTGGATGCCGGGGATGAGCCGTTAGACCTTGCAGCGAAGTTCCCTTCGTCTTCACTGGTGTGGGCGCTGTTGGCCAATGAGGCGCACGCAGAGGGCCGCACCGTGGAATCTTACGCGTTTGCCCGGGTGGGCTACCACCGTGGCTTGGACTCGTTGCGCAAATCAGGCTGGCGTGGACAGGGACCCGTTCCTTGGCGCCATGAACCAAACCGCGGTTTCCTGCGTTCGCTTTACGCGCTGGGTCGAGCGGCCGCAGCCATCGGCGAAGCCGAGGAAGTTGAGCGAATTGAAAAATTCCTCAATGATTCGGATTCCAGCGCCAAGGGCTCCATCGAAGCCGAGTAGTAACGAACTAATAAGACGGACGAAAACCATTCGGGTTTTCGTCCGTCTTTTTTGATTCCAAATTGCAATTCGCAACATGTCCTTTGAACGGAAGAGATGAGTATTGAGCTTGAAAGCCATCTGCGGTCCGAGCCAAGCTGCATATTCCGGATGTTCCTGAGCGGAGATTTGGTGGCGAACCCGACCCAAGATTCTCTGTTTGACTTGTGCTTTACAGAAGTATTTGGAGAGGAAAAACAGAAAAGTATCCCCACTGGATGAAAATGAGACCGTTCTCATCAAGTTCTACTTTAAGACTCATCTTGTTAACCTAGAGTTCAAGTTAGTGAACGAATCATCACCTTATTTCAGTGAAGGGAATCCACCATGCTGTCATTTTGGCTGGCGCTAGCTTCGAACATTGTCGGTATTACGGTCCTCGTCTACTTCGTGTATTTCCGCCGTCATTTCCGGCGAGATTTGGTTTTGGCCTATATTGCCTTGAGCATGGGTATTTTCGCCGTGACTATGCTGCTTTCCGGTAGCGGCGCAGGCATGGGCCTGGGTCTTGGCCTCTTCGGCATTCTGTCGATCATTCGACTGCGTTCGGATACCTTGACCCAAGAAGAGGTCGCTTACTACTTCATTTCTCTAGCGATTGGCCTGGTCAACGGCCTTCATCCGGATCCGGCCTGGTTGGCACCGGCAGCCACCGGCGCCCTGGTGCTGGTCATGTTCCTCGCCGACCACCCGCGCTTTGCGCCACGTACCGATCGCCAGACGGTGACCTTAGAGAAGGCCTACCCGCAGAAGCCTGAATTGGTGGCAGCGCTTGAAGAACTGCTCGATGCGAAGGTGCTGCGCACCGTTGTAGTTGAGCTCGACATGGTTCGCGATCTGACCATCGTAGATGTACGTTTCCGCACGAATCAGGCCAGCAAGCCGAGCACCAAAACCGACGACTTCTCGGGAACCTATGAACTGGCCAATACGCTGCCGGCCTCGGGGAACAGCGTCAAGCAGGAGTCGTGGTCCAAATGACCACCGAGGCGCGGACCTTCTCGTGCGCACGTGAAGCCATCGAAGCGGCGGTCGATGGCCGCTCGCCGATAGGGTTAGCGGAAGTCATTTCGGAAGCTGCGCTGCAGACACGCGTGGATCGCAAATTTCTGCTCACTCCAGATGAATTTACCGCTCTCTCCGAGCGTCTGGGGGAGCAATTCAAAATCATGGAGATCGACGGGCTTCGCACCTTCCGCTATGAATCCGTGTACTTCGACACCGAGGACTTTGAGCAGTACCGAGCTCACCGCCAGGGCCGACGCCGGCGCTATAAGGTCCGCTCGCGGACCTACGCGGACACCGGACTGTCGATGTTCGAGATCAAAACCAAGGGACTTCGCGGATCCACCGTGAAACACCGCGTGGAACAAGATCCGCGGTTGGCTGGCGAGCTGACCGCTGAGAACGCCGAGTTCCTCGAACAAGTGCTGGCCACCGAGTATGGAGAGGAGGTGCCGGACTTGGCGCCAGTGCTCGATAGCTCCTATGTTCGTGCGACCTTCGTGAACCCCATCGACGGTGAACGAGTAACCTGCGATGTGGAATTGGCCTACGCCAATGGCGAGCAGCAGATCGCCGGACCAGATCTGATCGTCGTGGAAACCAAATCTGCCGACGGACGTGGAGCTTCAGACCGAGCGCTTGCCGAATTGGGCATCCGCGAGGTCAGCATGTCGAAGTACTGCATAGGCATCGCTTTATTGCATCCGGAACTGCCTGCTAACCGCTGGAGCCGTTTGTTGGAACAGCGCTTTGGCGCACGGCGTCGTACGGTGTCCTATCCCGCAAGACGCCGGCCAGCGGTACGCAGCTAAACATCAAAGTGTGCCGACCTGGGGGATGATCGCTTATACGAGAACCCCCAAGGGTTTTGCGCGCTAGCGCGTGGCGGCCAGCCGGTATCCAACTCCGCGCACGGTTTCAAAGCGTTCCCCGCCGAGTTTGTTGCGCAGGTAGCGCACGTAGACGTCCACCACATTCGAGCCCGGATCAAAGTCGTAGCCCCAAACACGAGATAGCAGCTGCTCGCGGCTGAGCACCTGGCCTGGATTACGCAAGAACGCCTCAGCTAAGGCGAATTCTCGGGCGGACAACTCGATTTCCTTATCCGCGATGCTGACCCGGCGGCGCAATAAATCCATTTCCAGGTCGGTGTGGTTCAGTACCGAGGATTCGCTGGCGCTGTCTTCGGTACGCAGGCGCAAGCGCACCCGAGCTAACAGCTCGTCAAAATGGAATGGTTTTGCCATGTAGTCATCGGCGCCGTTCTGCAAGCCGGTGACGGTGTCTTCCACGCTGCCTCGCGCGGTCAGAATGATCACTGGTGTTTCGATCTGCGCTGCACGCATCCGCCGCAGCACCGAGAAGCCATCTTCATCAGGCAGCCCGAGGTCCAAGATGATCAGTTCATAGTCGCCGTCGAGGGCCAGATCGAAGCCATCGCGCCCGGTCCCTGCAACAGCTGAAGTCAGCCCCGCGGCGCGTAGGCCTTTGGCGATAAATGAACTGATGCGAGGTTCGTCTTCAACGATCAGGATTCGACTCATGCTTCGGTACCTCGTGTAGTTAGTGGGATATCGATATAGAACGTGGAGCCCTTATTCGGTTCGGAATCCACCCAGACACGGCCGCCGTGGGCGGTGGCTATTGCAGAGACAATATTGAGGCCCAGCCCAGATCCATCTGCGCGTACCGAATTCTTGCCTCGACCGAAGCGCTCGAAAATGCGGTCGATGTCATCGGGCTGGATGCCGACGCCGGTATCCGAGACCCACCAGCGCAATAAGGTATCCCCGTGGCCGTCTCGAAGCACTTCGTTGCCCAACCCGATTCGAGTTCCGTCCGTGGAAAACTTCACGGCATTGGCGCAGAGCTGCAGCATAGCTTGGGTTATGCGCGTTTGGTCCAGGTTAACCGTGGATTCGGAACGATAATCCACTCTCCAGTGGCGATCGCCCAGACCCCTGGCTTTGTCCAGAATGTCATCCAATAGCGTGCCAACCTCGGTTGGCTGAGGCTGGATGAAGTCTGCTCGATTTGATTTAGCCAACATGACAAGATCATTGATGAGCAGGCTCATGCGCCCCATTTCATCCAGCGCTATTTCTTTGCTCTGCTGCACATCTTCCGGGTCGTGCGTGTCCATGAGCTCGAGGTGACCGCTGACGATTGTAACCGGGGTGCGCAGTTCATGCCCGACATCGTCGAGCAGCTGCCGCTGTGACTTCAGCGCACCTTCCAAGCGGTCAAGCATTTCGTTAATCGTCACAGTCAGCTCGGCGAATTCGTCATTCCCGGTGACTTCGATTCGCCGCGAGAGGTCGCTTTCCGAGATTTGATGCGCGGTAGTCTGCAGCCTGCGTATCGGCTCCAGGGTCCGATTCACCACCAGCCACGAGGCACCGGCCGCAAGCGCCATCACCAAGACCCCAACCGCAGAGAAAATAGCAAAATTTCGGTCATCGGCGCGTGCTTCTCCGAGGTAGTCATAGGCGAGCACAAATGCGCTGAAACTTGGATCTTCTGGAAGCTGCACCGGGACGATAACCGCCCGATATGTGGTCATCTCCGTCTTGACGGTCCCCAAATGGATGTGGCTGTCGGTTTTGCTCCGTTCGGCCCAAGCCAGAAATTCTGGGTCGTCCTCCAGCCGTAGCTGGACGACATCCGGTGCGGTCCATTGAACCTCGCCTCCGGCCAGGCCGAGCATTCCCTGATGCCGTGAGGGCAACGTGCGCTGCATGGCCGTGTACAGCAGGTCCTCGGCCTTTTCGAAGTGCTGCAAGGTGCGCGGATCCACGCCAGTTTCGGCGAGTACGCCGAACTCCTGCACGGTACGCGACAACGAGTCATCGAGCCGCTCATTGAGCTCGTGGCGTTGTACCGCGTAACTCGCGGCGCCGGCTACGAGCAATGCCAAGCCAACGACCAATAGCATGCCGGTGAGCACTCGTGCGCGAATAGACCATGAGCGCCTAGTCGTCATCGTCGTCTAGCTCGTCATCGTCATCGTCGTCATAATCGTCATCATAGTCGTCGTCATCGTCGTAGGTGTTCGCCGAGGGTGGCAGCGGGACCACCGGCTTCTTGGTCGGTTTTGGCTTCACCGTGGGCTGCTTTGTCGGCTTTGCCTTGGGCGTTTCCGTGACGGTGCTTTTACTTGGAGCAGCGCTCTTCGTAGGTTCCTCGCTTATAGATGGCGATGGAGAAGGCGAGGGAGTCTCGGAGGAGGTAAAAGTCGGGGAGTTGGGCACCTCGCTGGTGGGTGAGGTGCGATCTTCGTTAATGATGAAGCCGTTGCCCAGATCCTTGTCCATTGGGTCTGCGATGACCTGCCGAATACCTAGAAATCCCAAGAGCACTACGACGATCACGATGATCGAGAGCGCGAGGCGGCGCAACGTTTCCAATCCCATGCCACCCATTGTCTCTGAGCCAGATTAGACCAAGATGAGAAGTGGCCTAAGTCGCCACGAAAAATTGATCGCGAGGAAGGGCTCTGGTGTCACCGATGTTGCAGACAGCATGCTCTGACGCGTGGGCGCCGCGCGTTGAACAATTATCGGGTTCGACTTAAATTCTAGATTCTGATGTTCCATGCAGCTCGGGGTCAGTGCAGGTGTTCGAAAATGATGTTCGTTTGAGTGGATGAAAACGCGTTATTGGAGCCCAAGTGGCTGGCGACGAACGTGCGCAACTCATCGATTGAACGGGTGGCCACGCGGACCAGCAGATCCGGAGTGCCACCAAGGACAAATACGTCACGGACCTGTGGCAGGTCAGCTAGGTTCTTTGCTGCATGGAGCATCCGGTCGCGGGCTTGTGCGGCTACGACCACGGAGATCATGGCATGGACCGTGACCCCGAGGAGTTTTTCATTGATTCTTGCGTGGTATCCCTCAATGATGCCGCGGGTCCGCAACGCCTTGACTCTGCCAAGGCACGTGGAG
Organism: Glutamicibacter sp. AOP12-B1-11; assembly: GCF_052379245.1. Taxonomy (NCBI): domain Bacteria; kingdom Bacillati; phylum Actinomycetota; class Actinomycetes; order Micrococcales; family Micrococcaceae; genus Glutamicibacter; species Glutamicibacter sp. AOP12-B1-11. Next base: position 128,200 of record NZ_JBQSYL010000001.1, read on the forward strand.
GGGGCAAGGCCCACGCGTTGGGCCAATATATTGTTGGCCAACCGCGCATCCTTGTGCAGCTCGACGAGAATCGCAAGATCGGTTTCATCCACCTGAACGGAATTCGACTGGGCAGATCCAGAGCTGGCCCATGCTGAACCTGACACGGAATATTCTCCTAGTTCTTTGCGAAAGTTCGAAAGTTAAACAAATCTTCCACTGTTGATTCTACGATGAATGCAAAGGTGAGTTCTCAGAGAAAGCGAACAAAGTATGAGCACAGTGGTCAGTCGAGAAAAGTTGGAGCTATTGGACCGCCAGGATGCGCTAGCCTCCTTCAAGGATCGGTTCCTGCTGCCCGACGGGGTGCTGTACCTGGACGGAAATTCGCTGGGCCCGCTTCCGGCCGGGGCAGCCGAGCGTGCTGCAGAGGTGGTGAATGTCGAGTGGGGACAAGGGTTGATCCGTTCGTGGAACAGCGCCGGATGGTTTGAGATGCCCACTCGGTTGGGTGACAAACTCGGATCCTTGCTTGGTGCCAACCCAGGCGAGACTGTGGTTACCGATACCACCAGCCTGAACCTCTTCAAGGCCTTGGCTTCGGCGCTTCGCATCCAGCAGGTCGATGGCCCGGGCCGCCGTGTGATCATCACCGAACGCGACAATTTCCCCACCGACATCTACATTGCCGAAGGTCTCGCCGAGTTGCTGAACTCGGTCGGTGCAGAAACCGGCATTCGCTACGAAGTGAAATTGATCGACAACGAAACCGAGCTGCGTGCCGCATTGGGCGAGGACACCGCGGTCCTCTCGCTGTCGCACGTTAACTATCGCACCGGCTCCATGTGGGACATGGCGGCGATAACCGAAGCGGTCCACGAAGCGGGGGGACTGGCAATTTGGGATCTGGCGCATGCTGCCGGTGCCGTTCCCGTAGATCTAAACGCCGCAAAGGCCGACTACGCGGTTGGGTGCACCTACAAATACCTCAACGGCGGCCCGGGATCTCCGGCTTTCATCTGGGTCAACGCCCGGCATCAGGACCGCTTCTGGCAACCGCTCACGGGATGGTGGTCCCACCAGGCGCCCTTCGAAATGGCGGAGCAGTACACCCCGGCAAATGATGTACGCCGATTCATGTGCGGCACCCAGCCGGTAACGTCCATGGCGATGATCGAGGTGGGCCTGGATATCGCAGTGGAAGCCGAGATGGAATTGGTCCGGGCGAAGTCCTTGGAACTCACCGACCTATTCATCGAACTTGTCGAGACCCGGTGTGCCGGACACGGGCTCGAGCTGATTACCCCTCGTGAGCATGGGCAGCGCGGAAGCCATGTGAGTTTCCATCATCCGAACGGCTACGAGATCATTGCGGCGTTGATCGAACGCGGCGTGATTGGTGACTACCGGGAGCCTGCGGTGCTGCGCTTTGGAATCACGCCGCTGTATCTGAGCCGTACGGATATCTGGGATGCGGTGGAGATCTTGCGTGAAGTTCTGCACACAGGCCACTGGCAACGCGAAGAGTTTGCCGTGCGAAACGCCGTGACATAGCAGGAATACTAGGCGCGGGCGCCGAATGGCTCCCAAAACCGCTCAGCCGAGGCGATAGTACGCTTGAACGCAGCGAGGCAGCTGGTGCCTCGCTGCGTTTTCTTTGAGGGGTGCTGCGCAACGTGGGAATTGAACCTGCGAACAATGTACCGGGTGGCATGGGGCTGAAAAAGTCGCTTACCACGGCCCAGATGACCATGATCGCCCTCGGCGGGGCGATTGGCACCGGCCTATTCATGGGCAGCAAGCTTGGCATCCTGCTGGCCGGTCCTTCGGTGATCATCAGCTACATTGTTGGTGGCATTATCGCCCTGCTGGTGATGGGCGCGCTGTCGGAAATGACTGTGCATCAACCTGTGGCCGGTTCGTTCGGTGTGTACGCGGAGAAGTACCTTGGGCACTTCGCCGGGTACCTGACCAAGTACCTTTATTGGTCCGCGTTGGTCTTCGCGGTGGGAACCGAAGTCAGCGTGGTGGGGGAGTACATGCAGTACTGGTTCCCCGATATTCCCGGATTGTTCTGGGTGGTCGTCTTCTCTCTGGCACTTCTCGCGGTGAATATGAACAGCGTGAAGTTTTTTGGAACCACCGAATATTGGTTCTCCGCGATCAAGGTTTTCGCGATCGTCGCCTTCATTATTATCGCCGCATGGCTGGTATTCCATGACCCAAATGACCAGTTTGGTATCGCCAACTACAGCGCCGAATCAGGGTTCTTCGCCAACGGCATCTGGGGCACTTGGAATGCGGTGATCGTCGCAATTTTCTCTTATATGGGCATCGAAGCGATCTCCATTGCAGCCGCGGAATCGCGCAATCCGCAGATCGCGGTGCGCAAGGCCTTCAAGACGACGTTCCTGCGCCTGTTGCTGTTCTATGTGTTCACCATGGGCCTGATCCTCGCGATCGCACCAATCAGCGAACTGGTCAACGGCGGTTCGCCCTTCGTGACCGTGATGAGCCTGATGGGTGTTCCCTTCGCCGACTCGGTGCTGAACTTCGTGTTGATCGTCGCCGCACTTTCAGCCATGAACGCGCAACTTTATGCGGCGACTCGCATGCTCAACTCCTTGGCGGATTCCGGCCATGCTCCACCTCTCGCGCGAAAGCTCAACGTGAAGGGTTCGCCCATCCACGCGGTCTGGATGTCTGCTGGCGGGATTGCGGTGGCTGCGCTGGTCTACGGGCTTGTCCCGGATGGAGGCCTGGGCATCATGATCTCGCTAGCGACTTTTGGTGCCATCGCCACCTGGTTCATGATCCTCTTAACTCACCTAGCCTTCCGTCGACACATCGGCAAAGAACAAATCCGTCTGGACTTCAGGCTGCCGGGGTATCCGACCGCCTCGTTGCTCGGCGCGATTCTCCTCGCGGGCTTGCTGGCCACCTCGTATTTCACCGAACAGTTCAGCTACACGCTGGTCTTCGGCATTCCGTTTGTGGTCGTGATGTCGCTGCTCTATAAGTTGGTTTTTGCCCGCCGTGCCAAAGTCCGGGCCTAGAACAAAAGCCAACTAAACTCGTAGGAGGTCTGCGCGGTGCAGGCCAGAACTTTGAAGGGGCAACTGTGGCCAAGCTGTATTTCCGATACGGGGCAATGAACTCGGGCAAATCAACGAGCTTATTGCAGGCCGCCTTCAACTATGAGGAACGCGGTCAGCGTATCTTGCTGGCGAAGCCGGGCGTCGACACCAAGGGGGAGGCCTCGATCGTTTCCCGTTTGGGTATTGAACGCGAGGTCGACTTCGTCATCAGCCCCCGAGGCGATGTGCGTCAGCAGTTCGCTGCGATCGCTTCCGGCGAGGACCCTGAAGCCTTGCTCACCCATGTTGATTCGCCTCCGGTCGCTTGCCTGCTTGTCGACGAGGCGCAGTTCTTGACGCGTGAGCAGATCGATGACCTGCTGCGCATTGCCGTGTTGGACAATGTCCCGGTCCTTGCCTATGGGATCCGCACGGACTTTAGAACTCACGCTTTCCCAGGCTCTGCGCGATTAATGGAGCTGGCGCACTCGTTGGAAGAGCTGAAGACCATCTGCCGTTGCGGACGCAAGGCAATGTTTAACACTCGTAGAGTGGGGAACCAGGTTGTTTTTGACGGCGACCAAGTGGCTATCGACGGGGAAGATGTCTGGTACGAGTCACTGTGTGCCTCGTGCTACCTAGAGGTTTCCGGCGGGCGACTGAGCTAGGTCTTTCTAGTGGGGTTAGCCGCGTGGGAAAAGACCAGAAACTGCGCGCTGAAGTCCCCAATCAAAACCGTCACTTTGTGGCGCATCAACGTCCAATTGCACAAGGTTTTGACGGTAAGCCACCGAACCCAAAATGTGGTTGAGCAGTAGCTGCTGACCAAAGCGGGCATCCTCTGTGGACAAACCAGCAGAGTGAAGCAAGTCGCGTAGCTGCAGAACCGGATTGAGCTGCTCAACTTGCAATGCGCTGGCTACTTCGATCACCTCTGGGCTGTCCTGGATGGGAAGCAGAGCCAAGTACAGCTTGCGGCATAGCTGCAAAACAGCGTCGGCGGGTGTTGCAAAATTTTCTGGGATGACACGTAGCTGCTCGGTGTTCAATAATTTTGCGGCAACGGCAGCTAGTAGCTCTTGTTTGTTCTTCACATGCCAGTACAGCGCGCCAACCTGAACTTCGAGTTCTTTGGCTAAACGCCGCATGGAAAGGTCAGCTAACCCGAACTGTTGCAGGATATCGACCGCGGTATCCACGACGGTCAGCTGAGTTAGTGCCATGCCTTCTAGTCTAGACGTAGTGACATCGGCTACCCGTGTGCACTGACCTGGCCGGGTTTTCCTAGGCTGCGACGTTGACTACGCTGGCAATGAAAATGGACAGCACGGTGGTCCAGCCGACGATTGCGACTGCCTGCCAGATGAGGATGCGTGCCTTGTTGATGCCGACGGCAGCGAGCATGGTGGCGGTGAAGTGCGTTGGCAGCAGCAGTGGGCCGAGCAAGCTCACCCCTGGCACGCCGTAGCGTTCGAATGCGCGCTGGAATTTCATGCGGCGGTTGGCTTTGCGTTCGCTGTCCTCGGCTACCGGCGCAATGCTTTCGTGGAGCTGTGCGTCTTCGGTGCGGTTGGCACCATTTACTGCGACAGGTTCTTTGGCTCGTTTGCGGTTGACCAGTGCGGTGCGGGCACCGGAACCCAGTAGCACTAGCAACGCCACACAGATGAAGTTGCCGATGATGGCGGCGATGGCGGCGGCCACCGGGTTAATTCCGCCAAGTATGCCGATGGTTGCCGCACCTTCGCCTTCGATGAAGGGCACTGCGCCGGCGAGGGCGACGATCAGTGGCTGTACGATTTCTGGAACTTGGGAGATGAGGTTCTGGAAGGATTCGATGAGGTTCATTATTGTTCCTGTCGTGGGTCACTGGATGTGTGTGTAATACAATTTCATCGCGTTTTCGGTGCCACGGTAAGTGTCTAAATGTCACTTGTGACAGGGAGCTTTGCATGTATGGGCGATGACAAATGTCATCCCCGTATACTGAAGAAATGAGTGCTCTTTTACCTGCCGATCCGACTGAGAACTTTGGCCCCGGATCGATTGGTTCGCGCAGGCTGAGTACGGGAATCACCGCCACTTGGTGGTACACGGTGGCCGCCTTGTTGATGTTTCAGCTCACGATCCTGCTCTTATGGGTCGGCGCGCTGGCCAACCTGGACAAGGGCACTGCTTCCATGGCCATCATGTCGATTGGGGGACTGGTGTGGTGCGCCGCGACGATTCCCTTGCTGATGCAATACCGGCGCCGAGATGAAACTGCCGGAGCCGCAGCGCAATGGCGCAGCATCCTGCTTCCACTACTCATCAGCGCGGTATTTGCGCTGGTGGCGGGTCTGAGCAGCGGGCTTTGGGTGGTGGGCGCGTTGCCCATCGTGCAATCGCTGATGTTGCTCAACTGGCCTCGCGGCGTGCGCATGCGCTTGGTCATCACCACGCTGGTATTACTTGGAGGGCTGTGGTTTATCGACCTGCCAGCGGTGTCCTCCGCCAAGGGGGACAGCTGGTGGACACTGGGAATCGCGACCATTGTGTTGCCAGCGATGACCGTCAGCTCACTGTGGTGGTGGGACGTGCTTGCCACACTTGACCGCGCCCGGGCGGCGGAATCACGGTTGGGGGCCACCCAAGAGCGGCTGCGGGTTGCGACCGACGTACATGACCTGCAGGGCCATCACCTGCAGGTGATCGCGTTGCAGCTCGAACTCTCCGAACGGCTGCTGGCGCGTGACCCGCAGGCGGCGCTGCAACAGCTGCGGCTGGCCAGGTCAAGCGTCGCCGAAGCCCAGCAGGGCACCCGAGACCTGGCCATGCGCTTCCGTGGTGTTCCGCTGCGCGACGAGATCGATAATGCGGTTGACCTGCTCAGGGCTGCCGGAACTTCGGTTAATGCCGTGGTGTCTGCCGAGGCAAACTCGGCACCGGCCGCCACTCTCGGGCCGATCATTCGTGAAACGACAACCAACGTGCTCCGTCACGGCGGCGGGAAGCGCACACAGCTGTCGTTGAGGCGCGAGGAAGACCAATGGCGCTACGAGATCACTAATGATGTTGCAGCAGCTGCCAAGGATGGTGCGGATGGATCGGGGCTGCAGGGGATCAGCCGCCGGGTGGCCGAAGCCGCTGGCTCGGTTCAGGTGCAACGTGGAAAACATGAGTTCACGGTCGTAGTGCTGGTGCCGGCGATGAGTCCTAAGGACGAGCAATGATGATCCGAGTATTAATCGCAGATGATGAGGCAATGATTCGTTCGGCGGTGGCGGCCCTGTTGTCTTTAGAGGACGACATCGAAGTGGTTGCCGAATGCGCCGACGGTGCGCAGGCTGTTGTTATGGCAGAGAAACTAAAGCCAGATATCTGCCTGCTCGATTTGGAAATGCCAGAACTTGACGGCGTCCAGGTAGCCGACCGGCTGAGCGGTACGTTGGCCGCGACCCGCTGTGTTGTGGTGACCAGGCATGCCGGCCCCGGGGTGTTGCGCAGGGCCCTGGCATCCGGCGTCGCCGGATTCCTCCCGAAGTCGCGAAGCGCCAACGAGGTGGCCGAGGTCATCCGCCGCGTCGCGGCAGGCGCACGCTACGTCGACCCCGAGGTTGCCGCCGATGCGCTGAGCGAGGAGCGCAGCCCGTTGACCGAGCGGGAACTGGACGTGTTGCGCGCGGGCCGGCGTGGAGAATCCACGAGCCAGATCGCCAGGGCACTCGGCCTTGCCCCCGGAACCGTGCGCAATTACATCTCTGCGATTCTGGCTAAGTTGAATGTTGCTACCCGCCAGCAAGCGGTGTTGCTGGCCGAAGAGCGTGGCTGGATCTGAGACATATACTCGAAGTGACGCTGTTCGCGCTGTCCGGGGCGGTTGCCTTATTTGGACAGTCGCTGTTCGCAGATGTTTCGGCACTGTTCTTGCAGCTAGTCATAACGTTGGCCTATCGGCTGAGTGTGGGAGTCTTTATCCAGACGCAGGCCCGGGACGTAGCGCGAATATACCGCAGAAATACCATGATTCTTGTGGTTGCCAGCGTGCTGAGCGTTTTTGAACCACTGAAATTTGCGGTGGCTTTGCTTCTGATGCTCGGTGCGCTGTTGATCGCGCAGCGTGCCTGGCGTTACGGCCATCCGGAAAAGGAAGATAATGATGTCCCGCTGCCCCTGCAATGGATCTGAGCTCGCAGCAGAAGCCCCCGGTGAAACATTAGCGGTTTGCATCGGTGACCGGCTGTTGAAGCTCGGTCACCCAATCGGTCTGGTCTTCGGACTCTGCGCGCACATAAAGTTCGCGGCACGGGCCGGCTGGAACGAGCCCACGGGCAAGCACTTCGCCATGCACCGCTTGCCAGCTCTCATGGATTCGATCCATGGGGCCGAGGTGAATCCCGCAAATCGCCTCGGGTACTTCCTCAAGCTCAATGATCTCAAATTCATCGCTTGGCGGGGCATCGCTGAGGTACCCGGCTATCACGTCCACGCCGTTTTCGGTCCCGGTGTACTGCGCAATCGGGGTGGTCAGCGAAGCCCCTCGAAGTGCGCCTGCGACCTGGTCAAATAACGGGCCGAGGGATCCGGCAATTTCGGGTTGTTCGCTAACGGAAAACCGGCCGGCCGCTAGACGCACCGCAGGCAGGGGTTTGTGGATTATCTCGATGTGAGACATGAGTTTCTCCTTGGTGATGAGGTCAAGACGCCGGGCGACATCTCGCAGCCGCGAGGTCGCCAACCGGTGTTCCGCTTCGACTTCGGCTTGCCGCACGCGCAGCAGGGCCGCAATGCGGTCGACATCTACTCCCTGATCCAAAATCAGCGAGATATCTTCCAAGCCAAAACCAAGCTGCCGCAGCGCAACGATCCGGTGCAGGCGTTCTAGCTGCGCCGGATCATACGAGCGATAGCCACTGAACTCGTCCACGTCGGCGGGCACAAGCAGCCCGGCGGTGTCCCAATGCCGAAGCATCCGGTGAGTCACCTGACCGATCTGCGCAAACGCTCCAATGGATAACATGCTTTAAGTTCTCCGCCCTGACACCGTGTGAGAGTCAAGCCCTCGGTTGGTTCTGGGGCTATTGTTGCACCGTAACGGGTGCCATTGGCGATTCCTGGGTCCGGTAATTTTCCGGAATGTACAGGTCGCTTAGCTAGAGCCATTGGATACTGCAGCGCTAGGCGATAATCTTCGAAGGTGAAGACGCCTCAAAAAACCGTGCGCTATCTCAACCTCGCTCGAATCCTCTGGGCGCTGGTCACCCTGGGCGCTATTTTGGCCACTTATGCGGACACCGCGTCGCGAGGCCCGGTGCAAGCGATGAATTTCTTTGGCTACTTCACGATCCAGTCGAACCTGATTGTGGTAGGCGTCGGGCTCGTCGCCGGGGCGATGGGCCTAGCCAAGGGCGCCGCGGTACCACGCTGGGTTGTGGGCCTTCGGGCCTTGGCCAGTATGTGCATGGTGGCCGTCGGGCTGATCTATATCACCTTGCTGGCGCCCTTGGGAGCTGCCGGCGGGGTGCCGCTGCCGTGGGCGAATTGGGTGATGCATATTCTCGGCCCAATCCTGGTTCTGGCCGATTGGCTCTTGGCTAAGGAGCGGAAGGCCTTGCCCTACACGGCGGTACCGGTGCTCCTGCTTTACCCGCTGCTCTGGACCGGGGTGGTGCTGGTTCGCGGGGCCGTCGATGGGTGGGTCCCCTATCCCTTCCTCGACCCGGATCAGGGATACGGAGTCATCGGCTTGTACGTTGTTTCCATTGCCGTGGCCTTCGCGGGAATAGCCTTTCTCGTCGTCGCATATGGCCGGCGGGGACGACACCGTGACGCTGAGCTCGAGATTCCCTAATCGTTTCGGTAAACTTTGGTCGTAAGAGCCCCTAACTCTTACATTGAGCCCATTGGGCCAAGTGAGAAGTACAGGGGCATATTTTTTGCCCGGCACCGTGCCGGGACGGCGTGAAGAGCGCCGTAACCGCTGCTTTATGCAAGGGGGAGGATCCCATGCCAGCAATCGTGATCGTCGGAGCCCAGTGGGGCGATGAAGGCAAAGGCAAGGCTACCGATTTGCTCGGTGGACACGTCGACTATGTAGTCAAGCCAAACGGCGGCAACAACGCCGGGCACACCGTGGTCGTCGGCGGTGAGAAGTACGAGCTCAAGCTCCTTCCAGCCGGCATCCTGTCGCCAAATGCCACTCCGATCATCGGCAACGGTTGCGTGGTGAACCTCGAAGCGCTCTTCGAAGAAATCGATGGACTCGAAGCCCGCGGCGCCGATACCTCGAAGCTGCGCGTTTCGGCCAACGCCCATCTGGTGGCTCCATACCACCAGACCATGGACAAGGTCACCGAGCGCTTCCTGGGCAAGCGTGCCATTGGCACCACCGGCCGCGGCATCGGCCCCGCCTACATGGACAAGGTCGGACGCCTCGGCATCCGCGTGCAGGACGTCTTCGACGAGTCGATCCTGCGCCAGAAGGTCGAAGGCGCGCTGCGCCAGAAGAACGAACTGCTGGTGAAGATCTACAACCGGCGCACCGTGATCGTCGAGGACATCGTGTCGTACTTCCTGTCCTATGCCGATCGCCTGCGCCCGTTGATGATCGATTCCACCTTCGAGCTGAACAACGCGCTGGACGAGGGCAAGGTGGTGCTCATGGAGGGCGGCCAGGCCACCTTCCTGGACGTTGACCACGGCACCTACCCGTTTGTCACCTCCTCGAACCCCACCGCAGGCGGCGCCTCGGTCGGTTCGGGCATCGGCCCGACCCGCATCAGCCGTTCGATCGGCATCATCAAGGCCTACACCACCCGCGTGGGCGCAGGCCCTTTCCCCACCGAGCTGTTCGACGAGATGGGGATCTACCTGCAGACCACCGGCGGCGAATTCGGCGTGAACACCGGTCGCCCGCGCCGTTGCGGCTGGTACGACGCCGTGCTTGCCCGTCACGCCTCGCGCGTAAACGGTTTCACCGATTACTTCGTGACCAAGTTGGATGTGCTCACTAACATTGAGCAGATTCCGGTCTGCGTGGCCTATGACGTTGACGGAGTGCGCCACGACGAGATGCCGATGACGCAGACCGAGTTCCACCACGCGAAGCCGATCTTCGAATACTTCCCGGGCTGGACCGAGGACATCTCCGAGGCGCGGAGCATGGAAGATTTGCCAGAGAATGCGCGCAACTACATCCTGGCCCTGGAGAAGATCAGCGGCACGCGGATCTCCGCCATCGGCGTGGGTCCGGACCGCGATCAGACCATCGTGCGCCACGATCTGCTTAAGGATTAATTCCTAGACATTTGGGAGCCGTCGCAGTTCATTGATTGATGAACTGCGACGGCTCTTTTTTCGTGCGCTCGAACCTAAGACGTGTTGGTAGTGGGATTCAGGCGCCCCAAGATGAAGTTCTAGGATTGGATGGCGGGCATGGTGGTTTCTCCGAACATGCACACCCGGTCCGTGGGTGGATCAAGAAGAAACTCGAATTCCAGAACAGATTACTGTCAGCGGGCATTACCGGGCACGAGGCCGGGCAGGTTCTGGCAGTCCGCAAACGAGGTACGGCAACTTTCATGGTCCCGGGTGGCAAGCCTGAACCAGGCGAGTCTCCTCTCGATGCGGGCGTGCGCGAAGTGAGTGGGGAACTGGGGGCCAGCTCCCTTCTCGCTAGGCACTTGGCGGAGTGAGCCGGCCGATGCGTTTTCTTGTGTCATCGGCAACGTCGAGGATCATGGGGGTGAACCAGCCTTCTGCGCGCGATTGCTCGATGAGCGCCGGGAGCGCATCAAGCATCTCTCCCAGGGCGGTACGGATCTGCCTGGCGGCAATTTTCGAAGGGACACCCCAGGAGGCCGCTTCATCCATCAGATGCCTTCCATTGACCTCGTCGATGTGCGCACCGGCGCCTACGTGCAGGGACAGCTCGCGGTCGGCGTGCGCCCATGCGGCGGTGGGGACCACATCGTAGGCCGGCGCCAGTCGCACGGTTCCGCGGTCGATGGTCAACCCGATGTTCCGGGCGTGCATGTCGCAGTTCCCCAAGGCCAGATTCACGGTCAGGTATTTGAGCAGCAGTTCTCGCTCTTGCGGAGGATTTGAAGCGTTGTCGGTGAGCACCTGGGCGATTAGCTTCAGCGTCGGGGAGTTCTCTGCGGGTTTCTGGTACTTCTGCTTCATGCCGAGCGCTTGGCAGAAGTCCTCCTGGTGGATGCGCCGCACCGGTTTGGATTGGGCGTCGCGGTCGTAGCGTTCAACCAGGATTGCTTTGCGGCCTTGGACGGTGATGACTTCGGCGGCGGCGGCGATTTGGCGTTTGGAGCGGCTCAGGCGCACGGAGGCTTCGACCAGTCTCAGGCCGAACAGTTCCAGCTCGGCGATGGACGGCCATTGTTCGGTGCCGTCTTCATTCAGCCGCGCGGGTTTGAGGATGTGGGTGGTGGGACTGCCGTCCAGGGGCATGCCGATGCGGGGTCCGTCGCGGACTACGAGCAGCTTGCCTTGGATCCCACCCAGGCTCACCCGGATGGAGCTGTCGATGCCGATGCCCAGGGGTGCTGTGGGCAGGCTGGCGATGGCTTTGGCCACTTCCTCGTCGGTGGTCCAGCGGATTTCGTGCGGTTCGTTGTTGGGTTCTTCGCCCAGGGGGAGCACCTGGACGGCGCCGGCGCAGTCCTTGCCGTAGGCGCCGAGCATCATGAAGGTATCATCATGCGGGATTCTCGCCTTGTCGGCGAGCATTTTGCGGACGTCGTCTTCTGGCAGCAGGCCGTCCAGGAAGTGGACGCATTCGACCCAGGGGTAGGGTTCTTCCCGGATGGGCAGCTTGGTGGACAGCAGTGCGCTGCTGTTTTGGGCTTCGGGGGTGTACTGCAGGGATATGGTGCCGAAGCCGTGATCGGTGATGGTGGCCGTGTGCACTCCGTCGAGCCATAGTGCCAGTTGCGGGTCTGCCACGTCAGCTCCTCTTGACTCGGTGGTGGATGCTGCGGGCGTTGCGGGCCATGCTGTTGCGGATGGCGTTGGTTTCGCCGGAGTGGCGCGGGGCGATGAGCAGATCCAGGCCGAGGAGGGACATGATTTCGAGCAGGATGTTGGCGTTGCCGAGCTTGCCGTTTTCGATCGCGCTGATGGTGTTGCGGGAGATGCCGAGCTGGTCGGCGACGTCCTCTTGGCTCAGTCCGAGGTCGATGCGCTGTTTGCGCAAGGTGCTTCCTATGGCTTTGGGGTCGTTTCGCATGCGCCCGCCTTTCTCTTAAAGCCCATTTTATCGTGAATTAACCCCAATGACATCATAATGTACTGATTTTTGCGTTTTAGTAGGTCGGTGACTTTAATGAGCAGAATCTTGTGCATTAGTGCATGGTGAGCATTAACGCACAGAAGTTTGGTCTTTAATCGCTGTGCGCCGCTAAAGACCAAAAAACTGCGCATTACCGCTAAGGTGCCACGACGCCAGCACCACCAGCAAGCTGATCATCATGCTCACCGTGGCAATCATCATGCTCGGCCTAGGGCAGCTGCCGCACCTACTATTTCAGGTGATGAAAATATGAGCATTAACGACAGATCGGAAATAAAGGGTTTCAATTTGGCGGGATCGATAAAGATGCCGAGATTCCAACGCTGCAAAACTGCCGTTTCCAAGTTCCCGTACGGCAAAGACGCGTCCTGCTGAATTGTGAACTCATAATTTCATGGCCCTCCTGGATTCCTGCGCAGCCTATTCCGTGGCGCTGGATGTCGAATAACAAAACAAGCCCCGTGCTCAGCGACGTTCACGGCTGAGCGCGGGACTCGAATACGAGGGTTCGCCCCGATGCTGCCTACTGGTCTAGAGTGCTGACTCCTGTGCCGTAGTGCTGGCCGGAGCGTCCTGGATCTTGCCTGCTACTCGTTGATTCCAATGCTCGATGACCTGCGCCGAGGTGGGTCGGGTGAGCAGGGAGACGATCACGAAGGTCAGCGCTGAGGCAATTAGTCCGTAGTAGATCGGCTCATTTGCGTATACGCCGGCGAATTTTTCCTCGGCCTGGATCTCCAAGACGATCATAGTGCCCAGGGTGACGACTGTACCGGCCGCCATGGAGACCGCGGCGCCGATGCCGTTTCCGCGCTTCCAAATCAGCCCGCCAATGATGGCGACCAGCAGACCGCCGACCAGAATGTCATAGGCGATGGTGAGTGCAGCGACCACATCATCAACCAGAATCGCCAGCGAGACCGTGACTATGCCGAGGAGCAGGACCCAGATGCGGTTTGCGCGCACGTCATGCTCCGGATTTTCGTCGGAGTTGGCCTGGACGGTCTTGCCGAACCAGCTGGCAACAAAGGGTGTGACGTCGGCGCGTGCCACGGTGGCCGCGGCGATCAATGCGCCGGAAGCGGTTGACATCATCGCAGCCACCGCGGCGGCCATGACCAAGCCGCCGACAGCAACCGGAAGCAACTGGGTTGCAACCTCGGCATAGACCACATCCTGGTTGGAATCTGCCCCAGCGATGTCCGGTAGGGCTACCCGGGCAGCCATGCCGATAATCGCTCCGGCAGCGCCATAAATGATGCAGTAGATCCCGGCGGTGGTGCCGCCCCAACGGGCTACCTTGGGAGTTTTCGCGGTGAATACGCGTTGCCAGATGTCTTGGCCGATGAGCAGCCCAAGGGTGTAGACGACAAAGTAGGTGATGATTGACTGCAACCCGATGCCGGTGAAGCTGAAGAACTCGGCATCTACTCGTTCGCGGATGCCAGCCATTCCGCCGGCTGCGTTCAAGGCGAAGGGCAGCATCAGCAAGAAGATGCCGATCGTTTTGATGATGAACTGCACCTGGTCTGCCAGGGTGATTGACCACATGCCGCCGATAGTCGAGTAGACCACTACGATCGCGCCGCCGATGGCGATGGCGTGCCACTTCTCCCAATCGAAGAGCACCACGAAGATCGTCGCGTACGCGCTGGTGGATGTCGCGCAGAGCATCAGGGTGTAGGCGAGCATGACCATGCCCGAGGTATTGGTGGCCGACTTGCTGCCGTAGCGCAGGGTCAGCATTTGCGACACCGTGAAGACCTTGAGCCTTTGCAATGTCGGCGCGAAGCAGAGCGAGAGCAGGATGACTCCGGCCCCGATGGCGACCACCAGCCACATTCCCGAGATGCCCCATTTGTAGCCCAATCCGACGCCGCCCACGGTGGAGGCACCGCCGAGCACGACGGCCGCCATGGTGCCGGTGTAGAGGAAGGGGCCTAGCCGACGTCCGGCTACGAGGTAGTCGCTGCTGTTCTTGGTGCGCGATTTTCCCCACCATCCGAAGAGCAGCATTGCCGCCAAATAAGCTGCAACGATTATTCCGTTGATGTATTCCATGAAGGTGGCCTGTGTTCTGTGAGGGCGGGCAATCGAGATTACCGTAAGTAAACTTTTGTTGTTCTACAGGCTATTGGTGATAGCGGTGTGTCGTCAAACACATGAAGCTTGCCCGGTGATTGCCTCGACGGTTGCGGGGCATCCGAGGCGCGGCCCGGCAGGCTGCGGGTGAAGTGCGGTGCGACCTGCCCGATTTACCCTTGGTTGCTGTGATGGAACACACTGACCTACCCGCCGTAATTTTATGGACAATTTGACGAGCGATATGAATGATCGCTGGGCAGTCTGTCATATTTGCGTAGCAATCCATGGATCTTGTGCGATGCTGCGTGGACTCGAGTACTGTTTCAGGACGACGCAACGTTGCATCCGGTGCCTCTGTGGCACCTTTTTTCGTATGCGCGTCCCCCAAGTTTTCGATAGAAAGACGCCTAAAAGATGAGTGAAAATGGTCAGCCGTCGACAATGAAGTCGGCCGGACACGTCATTGTCGACACCCTTGCGGCCCATGGCGTGGAGCGCGCCTACGTCGTACCGGGCGAAAGCTACCTCGACGTCCTTGACGGCCTGCACCACTCGGCCATCGACACCATCGTCTGCCGCCATGAAGGCGGAGCCACTTATATGGCCGAAGCCGATGGCAAAATGCACCAGCGCCCTGGAATCGCGATGGTCACCCGTGGCCCGGGTGCCGCGAACGCCCACGTCGGTTTGCACACCGCGTGGCAGGACTCCACTCCGCTGGTGCTCTTCGTGGGGCTGATTCCCTTCGAGCACCGGGGCAAGGAGGCCTTCCAGGAATTCGATCCAAAGGCCTGGTTCGGTACCGGCGCCAAACGCGTGATGATCCTGGACCACCCCGATCGCGCCTCGGAAATCGTCGCCGAAGCCATGTTCGCCGCCATGTCCGGACGCCCCGGCCCGGTGGTGGTCGGACTGCCCGAAGATATCATCACCCGGCAGGTGCCTGCGGAGGTGCACCCTGCGATCCCTGTCGCTACCGGCGGCATGACGGTCACCGACTGGAAGGCGTTGAACGAGGCGCTGCAGGAAGCCGATAAGCCGCTGTTCATTTTCGGCGGCAACGACTGGTCCCATGAGGGGGCGGCAAACTTCACCAGCTGGCTCGAAGAGCACGACCTGCCGGCCGCCGCCGAATGGCGTTGCGAAGGAACCGTACCGTTCAACTCCCCGTCATATGTGGGGCCCATCGGGTACGGCCGTCCCAAGCCCACCTATGACCTGCTTGAAGAAACGGACCTGCTCATCTTCGTAGGCACCGTGCCCGGAGACGTGATTACCGATGGCTTCAACATCCGCCAGAACTGGGATAAGAAGAATTTCCTGGTCACCATCGACCCCTCGCTGCGTGGCCGTTCGGGGCCCGTCTCGCACCAGATCGTGGCCAAGCCCGACGTTTTCGTCCGCGACCTGATGCTCATGGATCTGAAGGTCAAGGATTCCTGGCGCGCATGGACTGGCCGCATGCGCGGCGAGCAGGAGAAGTTCGCCCAACTGCCTTCGGCGGTTCCGGCGGAAGGCCAAGCCCGGATGGCAACTCTCATGGCCAACCTGGTCGATTCCCTCCCGGAAGATGCCATGGTGACCTTCGGGGCCGGCGAGCACACCAACTGGGCGCATCGCTACTTCCCCACCAACGGCTACGCCTCGATGCTCTCGGCGCGTAACGGTTCGATGGGTTATTCCATCCCTTCGGCGGTGGCCGCTTCGCTGTCCTACCCGGGACGCCAGGTGGTCAGCATCGCCGGGGACGGCGAATTCATGATGAACGGCCAGGAGCTGGCCACCGCCACCCAGTATGGCGCCACCCCGCTGGTTATCGTCATGGACAACCAGCAGTACGGCACCATCCGCACCCACCAGGAACGCCAGTACCCGGGCCGCGTCTCCGGCACGCAGCTGCAGAACCCGGACTTCGCGCTGATGGCCCAGGCCTTCGGCGGGTACGGGGCGCGCGTCGAAAAGGACGCGGACGTTCCCGCGGCAGTCGAAGCGGCGCTCGCCGCAATCGACGGAGAGAAAACCTTTGCGTTGATCCATTTGATCGTGGAGCAGGGCGTCAAGGCCTACTAGGCGGCTCCAAGGCGCAGCGCCCAGCGAGTGCCCCGACGGCGCTCGCTGGGCGCTTTAACCTCTGTCAGGCACCCGGAAACCGGCCTCCCGAGCGATGCGAAAGCTGCCGCGGAGGACCGGGCCTTCTGCCGATGGCGTGGCGTGCGCACGCGGGCAATGATAAATCCCACTCCTATCGCCTTGGCATGCCCCGTGGGACGGTTTAAGCTGAATTCCTACGGAATACGAGAGCAATCCAATCCCAACCCACCAAGGCGGAGAATCAGATGGCACAAATGAGCGAAGAGCTCATTGAGCAGTGGGCCGATGCCACTGCCGAAATCTACAACGAATCCCTATCCGGCATCTCGCTGACCCGATTGCCGGGCGCCGTGGGGCAATACATTGAGCTGTTTGCGCAGAGTGAAGACCTGACCTTCAATCGGGGAGCCACTCCACTGGATTACTTTGAGCGCCACCCGTTCCTTGCGGTGACAGCGATCCTGAACAACGACGAAGCGCTTGAGGCGCTGGACGAGGATCAGCAAGAAGCCTTGGACGAGATGGTGGGCTTCACCGAAGCCTGGTACAACTTCGACCAGGAGCAGGAACCCGAATTGGGGACCTCCGAAGCCGATGACGAGGACGACTGGTAAACCCAGATCCCCCAGCACGAAGCCGATCCGCCCATGGTGCGCCGTGGACGGGTCGGTTTTTTGCTCGCCGAAACCGGCAGGCCGGAGCGGAAAAATGGATCCTGCTATTTCCATATCGCATGATTGGTGGGACGATGCCGTTATGAGCCAGTTCAGCGTCTTTGAAAGCACCGTGGTGATTCACCTGCCGGTGCACCGCGTCTGGGAACTGCTGACCGACTGGGCAGCCACCCCGTTATGGATGCCGGGCATCGCCACCATGCACTGCGATGACGTGCAGCTACGCGTAGGCACGCAGTTGATCTATCGGGTAGGCAAGCACGAACGCCACTACCGGATCCACGACCTGATCGAGAACCGCCTGCTGGTGGCGCACACTTCCGAAAATCCAGATGGCCTCTCCTACCGTTTCGACCTGAAAGACGATGCCGGATACACCGAAGTGGTGCTCCAGGTGGCGGTGATCAATCCGGACCTCACCGTTGAGCAATGCGAAGAGCTTGCCGCCTCGGTGCGCGAGGCCGAGGGAGATATGCTCGATCAGCTCAGGCTCTACGCCGAGCAGGCTCCATAGCGGAACCTATTGGCTGTGCGGCATGCTGCGCTTGTCATAGGCCTTGGAATCCTTGAACTCGGTTCCGGAGAAAAGCTGCTCGACGGTCACCAGGGTGTAGCCCGCCTGCCGAAGTTCTTCCACCAGCTGCGGCACGGCCTGGACCGAACTTTCATGGATGTCGTGCATCAAGATGATGGAGCCGGGGCTGACCTCCTCCATGGCTATTTCCACGGTCTTTTTCGGGTCATGATGCTGCCAATCCATCGTGTCCACATCCCACAGCACCAGCGGGTAGGGCACCAGCCGGTCATAAACCGCGCCGTGGGAACCGTAGGGCGGGCGGAGGATAGCGGGGCGCACCCCGGCGGCCTCTTCGATCGCTTCCTCGGTCCATTGCACCTCCTGCTCGATGCCTTCGGCGGTCAACGTGGTCAGATCCTTGTGGTCAAAGGTGTGGCTGCCGATCTGGTGTCCCTCTTGGACCATGCGCTCCAGGGCTTCCGGGTGCTTCTTGACGTTTTTGCCCAGCACGAAGAAGGTGGCCGGGGTGTGCTGCGCGCCCAATTCGTCCAAAAGCCTGTCGGTGAACTTTCCGGGCCCATCGTCAAAGGTCAGCGCGGCGCACTTGGTGGCCGCGCAGTCCACGGCTTCGGGGCTTGGCTCGGCGGGTGTCGGCTGCGCCGCGGGCTGTGCGGCGCAGCCGGCAAGCAAGGCGATGGCGATAGCCAGCGCGGAAAAGCGGTAGGAGTGACGGGAGAACGAACTCATCCTTCAACCATCCACCTCCCATGGCGCTGGCGCCAAGCTGCCACGCCCCACGGCGCGAATTTCACGGCTAACTCTGCGCAGCCGGCTGCGCGGCAGCGCGCATGATGAGCAGCGCATAATCCCGCTGGGTGAATGGCTTGACTAGACGCAGCACCGAGGCCTGCAATCTGCTCACGGGTGCTCCTGCATAAACGTGTGTAAATCCCATCATCCAGCCACTGATTGAATTTTGTCAATCAGTAAATTCGGGTGCACGCAAAAGCCCCGTGCCGCACCCTTGACGGGTGCGGCACGGGGCTAAGCAGAGAAGCCTTGGCTACTCGGAGTCGTGGTCAATTTCCAGGAGCGTGACCAGCTGCTCCAGGGAGGCCTCGGCTCCTTCGCCTTCGGCGCGCAGCACTACCTTGGTGCCGTATTCGGCTCCCAGCCCCATCAGCGAGAGGATGCTCGAGGCATCCAGCGCGTCCTCGGCAGGTTCTCCTTCCAGCGCGATGGTGACCTCAACCGGAAGCTCACCGGCGGCTTCGGCGAAGATTGCAGCCGGACGGGCATGCAGGCCGACCCGGCTTCCAATGATTGCTGTACGTTCTGCCATGATGGCTCCTTCTGATCGGTGGTATTCGTAAGCTTAAAGTACTTAGGTCTTCGGTTACAGTCCGAAACGGTCCAGTTCGGGCAGCTGCGCGCGCACCAGAGCGCGAGCCTCATCCGCCGAGGCCGCCTGCAAGGCGAGGCGTGCCAAATCCTGCGCGGCCGCCAGGTCCACGGTGCGCAGCACCGCCGCTACCGGAGCGAGCGCACGCTTATTCATCGACAGCGTGCTGACTCCCAGACCCACGAGCACCACCGCGAGCGCGGGATCCGCCGCGGCTTCACCGCACACGCCTACCGGTTTGGCCCCGGCGCCTTGCGCCCCGGCACAGGTGGCCGCGACCATGTGCAGCACCGCAGGCTGCCAGGGGTCGTTGAGTTCCGCCAGCGAACCCAGCTGCCGGTCGGCGGCCATGGTGTACTGCGTCAGGTCATTGGTTCCGATGGAGACAAAATCGCAGCGTTCCAGGATCCGCTCGGCCAGCAGTGCGGCCGAGGGCACCTCGATCATCACCCCGGCGGTGGGCAGCTCCGCCTCGGCGACCAGCGCCGCGAAATCCTGTGCCTCGGCGGGCGTGGAAATCATCGGGGCCATGGTCCAGACCTCGGCCTGGTGGGCGGCGGCCGCCTCGGAGATCGCGGTGAGCTGGCGGGCCAGCACGCCGGGACTGGTGGTATCGGTGCGGTAGCCGCGCACCCCGAGGGCCGGGTTCGGCTCGCTGGCATCGGTGAGGAATGGCAATGGCTTGTCGGCGCCGGCATCCAGCGTGCGCACCACGACCTTCTGCTGCGCGAACGCCGCGAAGACCGCACCGTAGGCCGCGACCTGCTCCTCGTGGGAAGGTTCCTTTTCGCGTCCCAGGAAGCAGAACTCGGTACGCAGCAGGCCCACGCCTTCGGCTCCGGCCGCGGCGGCCGCCTGCGCGTCCTCGCCGCTTCCGACGTTGGCCAGCAGCGGGACGCGGTGCCCGTCGGCCAGCACACCGCTGCCGTCGAAGTCCGGCAGCTGCTCGCGGTTGGCGTAGGTGCGCGCGATGGCGACCTCGACCTCGGTGGGGTTGCGCACCACCAGCCCGTCGATGCCGTCCACGTACACCCGGTCCGCATCACGCAGCGCGGTGGTCTCGCTCGCCGCGACGATGGCAGGCAAGCCCAGGGAGCGGGCGATGATCGCGGTGTGGGACTGCGGGCCGCCGTCGCTGGTGACCAGGGCCAAGACCTTGGCCGGATCCAGGGTGGCCGTATCCGCCGGCGCCAGGTCCACCGCAACGAGCACAAAGGGCTCGTCTGAATCGGGGATTCCCGGGGCGGGGACCCCGCGCAGCTGGGCCACTATGCGCGCCCGCACATCCAGCACGTCGCCGGCGCGTTCGGCCATGTAGCCGCCGAGCGCCGCAAGCTGGGTGGCCACCGCGTCGGCGGCTTCCCAAAGCGCCGACTCGGCGCAGGTGCCCGAGGCGACAAGCTTCGTCGCGGACTTCAGCAGGCTGCGGTCGCTGGCCATCAGCGCGGTGGCCTTGAGCACCGCTTGCGCGTCTCCGGTGGCATGCGCCGCGCGTTCCTTCAGCTGTGCCGCGACCGCCGCGGTGGCCTCGGCCAGGCGGGCGGTTTCGCTCTCCACGCTGGCCCCCGGGGCAAACGGGGCGCCGTCGGCCGGGGCGCTGATCGGATCGGGCATGCGCCGCACGGTGCCGATGACCCGGCCCGCGCTGACCCCGACGCCGGAGAACTTTTCTACGCTGTGGGTGCTCATGCGCCGACCTTCGCATTCTCTACGCCCGGCGTCGCGGACTTGCGGACGAATTTCTTCAAGATAATCACCAGCGCCGCGGAAACCAGCGTGCCGATGAGCGTTGCCAGCAAGAACATCGGCCAAGTGTTGTTCATCGCGAAGAAGACGAAGGCTCCGCCGTGCGGTGCCTGGCTGACCACATCAAAGGTCATGATCAGCGAACCGGTGACCCCGGCGCCGACCATCGAGGCCGGGATGACGCGCAGCGGATCCGCCGCGGCGAAGGGGATCGCCCCTTCTGAGATGAACGCGGCACCGAGCAGCCAGGCAGCCTTGCCGTTTTCGCGTTCGGCCCCGGTGAAGAGCCTCGGGGAGACCGCGGTGGCCAGCGCCATGGCCAGTGGTGGAACCATGCCCGCGGCCATAACCGCCGCCATGATCATCAGCGGTGCCGGATTATCGGTAATCGAGCCGGCTCCCAGTCCTGCCACGGCGAAGGAGTAAGCGACCTTGTTGACCGGTCCGCCCAGATCCACCGCCATCATCAGGCCGAGAATCAGTCCAAGAATTGCCGCGGCGGTGCCCGACATGCCCGAAAGCCATGAGTTCAAGGCTTCGGTGAGTTTTGCGATCGGACCGCCGAGGAAGAGGATCATCAGCCCCGAGGCGATGATCGAGCCCAGCAGCGGCACGATCACCACCGGCATCAGGCCGCGCAGCCAGCGCGGAACGTTCCACGAGCTGATCCAGCGTGCCGCCAGCCCGGCAATCAGACCGCCGACGATACCGCCGAGGAATCCGGCTCCCATGAACCCGGCCACCGCACCGGCGGTGAAACCAGGGGCGATGCCCGGACGGTCAGCGTAGGCATAGGCGATGTAGCCGGCCAGCGCCGGCACCAGGAAGCCCATGGACAACCCGCCGATCTTGAAGGCGACCGCGCCGAGGAAGGCCAGGAGCCCCTCGTCCGGCAGATTGAACAGCGTCGTCTCCGCCAGATACTGATCGGCCACGTCGGTGATGTCGTAACCGCCGAGCAGGAAGCCCAAGGCGATCAGCAAACCGCCGCCGGCGACAAACGGGATCATGTAGGAGACGCCGGTGAGCAGTGCACGCTTCAGGTCGGCGCCGAAGCCTTGCTTGCCGCCGCCCTGTTCGGATTCCGCGGCGGCCGTGCCGGCGGGAACCTTGCGCGCGTTGGGATCGGTGGCCGCGGCGATGGCATCCTGCAAGAGCTTTTCCGGCTCGTCGATGCCGCGTTTGACGGGAACCTGGATCACCGGTTTGCCGGCGAAACGCGAGCGGTCACGCACATCCACGTCTACCGCGAAGATCACCGCGTCGGCGGCTTCGATAACCGCCGGGTCCAAGGCGGTTGAGCCGGAGGAGCCCTGGGTTTCCACGGCGAAGTCGATGCCGAGCTCCTCGGCGCTTTGCGCCAGCGAGTCGGCCGCCATGTAGGTGTGCGCGATGCCCGTGGGGCAGGCGGTGACCGCAACGATCTTGGAGACCTTCGCGGTAGCAGCCGGCGCTTCGGGCTGCGCGGCAGGTGCGGTGCCCGCCGCGGCAGGCACCGTGGGGCTATCGGAGATCACCGCGGAGACCAGTGCGACGATTTCCTCGTCGCTCTTGGCTTCACGCAGGGCGCCGGTGAAGGTCTTCTTGACCAGTGCGCGGGCCAGCTTGGAGAGCAGCTTCAAATGATCCTTGTCGGCGCCTTCCGGGGCGGCGATGAAGAAGATCAGATCCGCCGGGCCGTCCTTGGCTCCGAAGTCCACCGGGGTGGCCAGGCGCGCCATGGCCAGGGTCGGGATGGTCACGGCCGCCGAACGGCAGTGCGGGATCGCGATGCCCCCGGGGACGCCGGTTGCCGTTTTGGCTTCTCGGGCCAGCGCATGCTCGGCCAAAGCCGAGGCGTCGGTGGCGCGGGAGGCCTGGGCCACCAAATGCGCCAGATGGTTGATGACCTCGGAGGTCGAGGTGCCCAAGTGCGCGTCGAGGGTGACGAGCTGGGTGGTGATCAGGTCGCTCATAGCTATGATCCTTGCCTTGGGGTTAGTGCGAGAACGGTGACGGCGTCCACGGTGAGATCGGATGGTGCGGGAATGGTTGAGCCGGGAAGTGAAGCCGCCGCGGCGCCGTAGGCGATGGCGGAGCCAAGACACTGATCCGGTGCTGCCCCGGAGATGGCCGCTAGCAGGTAGCCTGCCAGCGAAGAGTCTCCGGCGCCCACGGTGCTGCGGGCGGTGATCGGCTGGTGCCAGCCATGCCAGGCGCCCTGGCCCGTTGCCAGCACGGCGCCGTGCGCTCCGAGGGTGGCAAGCACCGCGCCGGCCCCGCGTTCGAGCAGGTCGCGGCAGGTGCTCGCGGTCAGCTCGGCGTCGGCCTCGAGCTGCTCCTCGGTGAGCTGCGAGCCCACCAGTTCGGCCAGTTCCTCGGCATTTGGCTTGATCAGATCCGGGACGTGGCTTGGGCCGTGGGCAAAGAGCTGGCGCAGCGGTTCACCGGAGGTGTCCACGGCGATGTTCGGGCAATTCACCCCGAGCGCATCGCGCAGTGCCGCGGTGAGCTGGGCGTAGAAATCTGCGGGTGCTCCCGGTGGCAGCGAGCCGGCCATCACCACCCATTGGGCTGCGCCAGCGGATTCCAGCACCAGCGCGCTCAGTGCGTTCAGCGCCTCGGCCGTGAGCACCGGACCCGATTCGTTGATCTTCGTGGTGGTGCCGTCCGGGTCGGTGATGGCGATGTTGGTGCGCAAGGGCCCATCGATGGGCAGCGCCTTGAACTCAAGCCCGTCGCCGCGCAGCGCCGCGATCAAGGGGTCATTGGCCGCTCCGGGGAGCAATGCCAGGCTCTGGGCACCGGCGATCGAGATCGCCCGGGAAACATTGACTCCCTTGCCGGCGGCTTGGGTGTGGCTTCTGGCCGCGCGCTGGACCGCTCCGTGGGCCAGCGGATCCAGCAGCTCGATGGTCTTGTCCAGGGCCGGGTTGCAGGTCAGGGTGATAATCATGCGACCACTACCTCTACCTCGGCTAGTTCCAGGGCGCGGGACAGCTCGGCTTCCGGGGCGTGATCGGTGACGATCGTGTCCACCTGGTCCAGCCGCGCGAAGCGGACCAGGGTTTCCTGCTCGAATTTCGAGGAATCCACCAGGAGGACCACCCGGCGGGCGCTGGCGACCAGCGCCGTTTTGACGGCGGCTTCCAACGGGTCCGGGGTGCTCAGCCCGAAGCCGGCATGCAGGCCGTTGGTTCCGATAAAAGCAATGTCTGCGCGGTAGTTCGCGTATTCCTGTGCGGTGCGCGCCCCGCTGCTGGCGCCGGTGATTCCGCGAACTCGTCCGCCAATCATTTCCAAGGCAATCTGCGGGCTTTGCATCAGCGCGGTGGCGATCGGCAGCGCGTGGGTGATCACCACGAGCCCCGACCCTGCGTTGGTTTTCACCATGCGTTCGGCGAGAATCTCGGTGGTGGTTCCCGCATCGAGAATGACCGAGGCATCGGAGACCGGGAGCAGGCTCAGCGCGCGCTGGGCAATCCGGGCCTTGGCCTCGGCGTGGATGGCAGTGCGGGCTACATAGCTTTCCTCGCGGGTGCTCGCCTCGCTGGCCGCGACCGCACCGCCGTGCACCCGGCGCAAGAGGTTCTCTGATTCCATCTGGGCCAGATCGCGGCGGACCGTTTCGGCGGTGATCTCGAAGCGCTGGGCCAGCTGAGCGACGGTTACTTTCCCGGCATTCGCCAACTGATCAGTGATTAGCCGGTGTCTTTCCTCGGCAAACATCTGCGCCTCCATGAAGTCATGATCTACAACACACGAATCTGTGTTTCCATGACTTTATGCCCGTTTGCGTGGGGTAGTCAAGATGAAATCCAAAAATATTGTGGATTAATCTTTGCTTGCGTGGGGTTATCCGTTCAAAAGACAAAAATCGGTGGGTCCTCTCCGCAGAGGGAACCCACCGATCGAGGTATTGAGCCGAGCGCTACGCCAGGATCTGGCGTTTGGAAGAAATGACTCCGGTGTTGAAGCCGGCCAGGCGCAAGCCGCCGTGGAAGCGTGCGTGCTCAATCTTGACGCAGCGATCCATGACCACGTTCAGGCCCGCCGCCTCGCCGCGTGCGGCGACTTCCTCATGCCAGGATCCAAGCTGCAGCCACAGCGTTTTCGCGCCCACCGCCACGGCCTCATCCAGTACGCCGGGAAGGTCATCGTGCTTTCGGAAGACCTCAACCAGATCCGGGGTCTCCGGCAGATCCGCCAGCGACTTGTAGACCGGCTGGCCCAGAATCTCGTCGAGCACCGGGTTGATGAAGTACACCTTGTACTTCGAGGAGGACAGCAGGTAGGTGGCGACGAAATAGCTCGCACGCGAGGGCTTATTCGAGGCGCCAACAATGGCGATGACCTTTGTATCGCGCAGGATCTGCAGGCGTTCGGCCGCGCCGGGCGCCTGCCAGGTGCGTTCTTCGATGCTCATTAGTTCGCTCCCTTCGAAGCGGCTGGCACGGCGCAGGCGGCGCCGTCATAGGTGGGAGTGTCGAGCTGTTCGTCAGGGGTGGCTGCCTGCGAGGCGCTCAGCGCCTGATCAAGGTCCCAGATGATGTCTTCGACGTCCTCCAGGCCAACCGACAAGCGGATCAGGTCCTCCGGAACGCCGGCGGCAATCATCTGCGCGGCGCTCAGCTGCTGGTGCGTGGTGGAGCCCGGGTGCAGCACCAAGGTGCGCGCATCGCCGATATTCGCCAGGTGGCTGGCCAGCTGCAACGCCTCGATGAACTTGGTGCCGGCCGCACGCCCACCCTTCACGCCGAAGCTGAAGACCGAGCCGACGCCCAGGGGAAGCAATTCGGTGGCCCGCTCATGCTGTGGGTGGGATTCCAGGCCCGCGTAGTTCACATAGCCGACGCGGTCATCGGCTTCGAGCCACGCGGCGATCTGCTTCGCGTTGGCCAAGTGGTTGTCCATGCGCTGCGGCAGCGTCTCCAAACCCTGCAGCAGCTGGAAGGCCGACTGGGCCGGCAGGGAGGGACCGAAGTCGCGCAGCTGCTCGCTGCGCAGCTTGGTCAGGAAGCCGTACTCGCCGAAGTTATCCCACCAGGACACGTTGCCGTAGCTCGGCACCGGTTCGGTCATAGTGGGGAACTTGCCGTTGCCCCAGTTGAAGGTGCCGGCCTCGATGACCACACCACCCAAGGTGGTGCCGTGGCCGCCGATGAACTTGGTCGCCGAGTGGATCACGATGTCCGCACCGTGCTCGATAGGGCGCAGCAGGTACGGCGGGGTCAGCGTGGAGTCGACCACCAGCGGCAGGTTGTGCCGGTGCGCCACCTCGGCCAGGCCCTTCAGGTCTGCAATGTCGCCGGAGGGGTTCGCCACGATCTCGGTGTAGACGGCCTTGGTGTTTTCCTGGATGGCAGCCTCAAAGTCGGCCGCCTCGTTGGAATCGACGAAGGTGGTGTTGATGCCGAAGCGGCGCAGGGAGACGTCCAGCTGGGTGATGGTGCCGCCGTAGAGCTTGGAAGAGGCCACGATGTGGTCTCCGGCCTGTGCCAGCGCCGCGAAGGTGACGAACTCGGCTGCCATGCCGGAGCCGGTGGCTACCGCGCCGATGCCCCCTTCGAGGGAGGCCATGCGCTCCTCGAAAGCCGCCACGGTCGGATTGCCGATGCGCGAATAGATGTTGCCGTATTTCTGCAGGGCGAACAGGTTCGCCGCATCATCGGTGTCTTTGAAGACGAATGAGGTGCTCTGGTAGATCGGCACGGCGCGTGCGCCATGCTCGGCATCGGGGGTGCCGCCTGCGTGTAGCGCGCGGGTGCGGAATCCAAACTTGTGGTCGGCCATGGTGGCTTACGACTCCTTGTCGACTGGGTCTTCGGCAGGAATCCCGGGTCAATGTCGCATAACCCCTGGAGTCCAGTGGAAAGCAGCTCCATCGGTTCTGGCGGTAGCACCTGATCCACCGGCTGTGGCAGGTTGCTGCGGCGTCATCAAACCAGATCTCTCGGCCGCTCGGGATGGTTAAGTAATAGTCTGTCAATATGTCCTGGGATGACCCAACAATGAGTCCTAAGGTTGCGAAGGTTGAAGCGCAGACTGATTCGGGTGCGGCGCCGCGGTTACCATATGCTCGAATTATGGACACCGCGCTAGCACTGGTACGACACGGGCAGACCGACTGGAATCTTGCGGGTCGGCTCCAGGGCCGCACGGACATCGAGCTGAACGAGACCGGCCGCGAACAGGCGCGCGCGGCCGGGCGAGCGCTCATGGGGGAGGGGTGGGATCTGGTGCTCGCCTCCCCGCTGTCCCGCGCCCAGGAGACCGCCGCGCTCATCGCCGCGGAACTCGGCGTCGACACCGGTGCCCCGGTTGCTCACGCGGTTGAACGCGGCTTCGGTCCGCTCGAAGGGCGGGTCATGATCGAAGTGACCGAGCGGGAAGCGGCTGCGCTGGCGGGGCAAGCCGAGAGCCGTGAACTGGTGCTGCAGCGGATGCTGCTCGCCTTGACCGAACTGATTCAGGCAAACCCCGGCCGCCGCATGCTGGTGGTCAGCCATGGGGCCGCCATGCGCATCACCCGCGACGCGCTCGCCGGGACCCGCGCCGAGCGGGGAGTGGAAAATGGAGAAGTCATTCCGGTCAGCCTTGCCCGGCTCGCCGAACTCGTTCAGGAACACGATCTTGCGGACGCCCGCTAGGCTCGTTTGCCACCCAGTGATTATCCGGCACCGGGCCGGTACTGCTTAAGCACCGCTAGGCAGCCGCGGAGAATCTTTCTCGAAGAAAAATCCCCACGAAATCTCACAAAACATCGCGGCGGTACGTTTACATGGTGAAAGCACCGAACCAGGAGCAGCATGAAACAGCCATTCGAACGCATCGTCCAGGCCCACGGGCTGAGCGTCCTTCGGGTTTGCCGCGCCCTGCTCGATGAGCACCGCGCGCAGGATGCCTGGTCCGAAACGTTTCTCTCCGCGCTGAAGGCGTACCCGGAGCTGGATGAGGAGGCGAATGTCCAGGCGTGGCTGGTGCGCATCGCCCATCGCAAGGCCGTCGATGAGCTCCGCCGGCACAAACCAGAACTCAGCCAAGCAGAGGTCCAGCCAGCCACTCGGGCATCGTCCGAGACCAGCGCGGAGGACCACGTGGCAAACATGGAGCTGTGGCAGGCAGTGAAGCTGCTGCCACAAAAGCAGCGGCTGGTCGTGGCCTACCGTTATCTGGGTGGGCTCGGCTATGCCCAAATCGCCGAGATTCTCTCCGGCAGCGCGGATGCTGCCCGGCGTGCTTCAGCCGACGGAATCAAGAACCTGCGAACCCACCTGTCGCAGGATCAACTACCAGGAGGCGACCGATGAACACGCAAACTCCAGACTCCAACCCGACCTCATCCGAGGCGCAGCTGCTGCGCGAGCTCCATACGCGCCTGGAGCGTAGCGCGGGGGAGCAGCAGTTGATCGATATCGCCTATCGGGTAGTGGATTCGCCCATCGGGCGGCTGCTTATGGCCTGCACGGAGGTGGGGCTGGTTCGGGTCGCCTTCGAAAGCGAGGGGCATGAATCGATCCTCGATATCCTGTCCGGCAAAGTGGGTGCGCGGATCTTGCGCGCGCCAGCAAAACTGGACAATGTCGCCTGGCAGCTCGAAGAGTACTTTGCCGGGGACCGGCAGGAATTCGAAGTGCCCTTGGACCTGCGCCTCTCGACCGAATTCCGCAGGCAAGTCCAGCTGGAACTGAGCCAGATAGGCTACGGCGAAACCTGGAGCTATGCCCGGATGGCCGAAAGGCTCGGCAAGCCCAAGGCGGTGCGCGCGGTTGGATCGGCCTGCGCCACCAATCCGCTGCCTATCGTCCTGCCCTGCCACCGGGTCCTGCGCACCGATGGTTCGCTCGGCGGCTATCTGGGTGGGCTGGAGACCAAGACCTACCTGCTCCGGATGGAAAATCCGGATCGTTCAGAACAAGCCCCGGTCCTTTTCTAGCCCGAGCCACGGAGCTAAGCCGCACAGACCTGGGGATGGTGCTCGGGGAGCGCTTGATAGCTCGGTAACGCAATGAACTATTCATCCGCGAACTCCGCGGCAAAGTGCCTCCACCTCGGGGCCCGCCCCACATGTTTTCTACCGCCGTTCTGCCCGCGTACTGGTGGCGTATTCCAATCGCTGCCTGCCCGGTTCATGTTAGTGTTGAAGCATGCCCTTTTTGGTTTCGTCCCACGTGCAGCGGTTGATCGCTGCGGTGTTCCCGAACTCAAAATTACTGACGAAACGGGCTAGCGGCACTAACGGGTGGATGAGTTCCTGGGGAACCAATGCCCATGGCGAGATCGCCGGCTGTCCACCACCGCGCTCCTGATCTGCGCGGCTCTCTGCTCTCTTTCTTGATCGGTGGATTCCGCGCGCCATCGCGCCCGCATACCTCTTCTGAGAAAGACACCTTACTTTGTCGCACCATTCTTCCGACGTAATTCGTCAAGCACCCCATTCCATCTGGCGTGGAATCCACCAGACATTAAAGCAGGACTCGGTCGGCGGCTTGTTGCTGCTGTGCGCAACGGTCGCTGCGCTGATCCTCGCCAATTCCCCCGCCGCGTCCTGGTATGAGGATCTACGGAACTTCACTTTCGGCCCCGAAGCGCTGCACCTGAATCTTTCGGTAGGCACGTGGGCAGCCGACGGGCTGCTGGCAATCTTCTTCTTCGTGGTCGGCCTGGAATTGAAGGAAGAGTTCGTTGTCGGCAAGCTTCGCAACCCACGCACCGCGTTGGTCCCCATCGCTGCCGCAATCGGCGGCGTAGCCCTGCCTGCGCTGTTCTACGCGTGGGTGATCACCAGCGCCGGGAGCGACGCGATCAACGGCTGGGCGATTCCTGCTGCCACCGATATCGCCTTCGCGATCGCGGTCATCGCAGTCGTCGGAAAGTTCCTCCCGCCGGCGCTGCGCACGTTCTTGCTGACCCTTGCGGTGGTTGACGACCTCTTGGCGATTTCGATCATCGCGATCTTCTACACCGATGATCTAGCGTGGCTGCCGCTGGCTCTGGCCCTGATTCCACTGTTGGTGTTTGCGTTCGCCGTGCAGCGCGGCGTGCGTGCGTGGTGGATCCTGATGCCACTAGGCATTGCGGTGTGGGCGCTAGTGCATGCCTCGGGTATCCACGCGACCGTGGCCGGGGTGCTGCTAGGTTTCATGGTTCCGGTGGTCGCAACCTCGCGGGCGCGGGTGAAGATCGGCACGACCAATGACGGCCAACCGGTATATGACGGGCTAGCGGCGCATTTTGCGGACCGCTGGAGCGTGCCCTCATCGGTAGTCGCCATCCCCGTGTTCGCCTTCTTCGCCGCGGGCGTGGCCGTGGGCGGGCTTTCGGGGCTGGCCGAGTCACTGCTCAGCCCGGTGGCCGTAGGCATCATTGCCGGCCTGGTGCTGGGTAAATCCATTGGCATCACCGCCTCAACCTTCCTGGTCACGAGGATTCCGGGGATCACGCTGGACCGGTCGATCAAGTGGGTGGATGTACTCGGGATGGCCTTCGTCGCCGGAATCGGCTTCACGGTCTCGCTGCTGGTTGGTGAACTCGCCTTTGGCGCAGATGGTGCCGAGGCACAGTATGTCAAGGTCGGGGTGCTGTGCGGCTCGCTGCTTGCCGCCGTGATCGGCGCCTTGATCCTCGCAGTGCGTAACCGGAAGTACCGCGCAGACTCATCTTCTTCGGCATAGCTTCGAAAGCTATTGCCCGGGAGCCTGCCTGTGGTTCAAAAATTAGGTCCTGCAAGGGCCAGCGTAGTAGAAAGCAGTTGACCTGATGCCTGATATTTCTTCTCTGCATGCCGACCGAAACCTGGCCTTGGAGCTGGTGCGGGCCACCGAAGCGGCGGCTATCGCCTCTGGCCCGTGGGTGGGTGCGGGGGATAAGCTGCGCGCAGATGGGGCGGCCGTGGACGCGATGCGTTCGCTGCTTGCCTCGGTGCGATTCGACGGGACCGTGGTGATCGGCGAGGGTGAAAAAGATCAGGCACCTATGCTGTTCAACGGTGAACGCGTGGGCACCGGCGAGGGGGCGAAATGCGATGTGGCAGTCGACCCGATCGATGGCACCCGGCTGACCGCCATGGGCCTTGAAAATGCGCTGTCCGTGCTGGCCGTCGCCGAGGCCGGGTCAATGCTCGATGCCTCTTCGGTGTTCTATATGGAGAAATTAGTGACCGGCCCCGAAGCCGCGGAATACGTGGATTTGCGGTTGCCGGTGAAGGAAAACCTGCGGTTGATCGCGAAGGCAAAGTCGGTCGATATTCGCCAGTTGACGGTGAGCGTACTCGATCGTGAACGGCACCAGAATCTGGTTCAGGAAATTCACGCGGCCGGCGCTCGGACCAAGGCACTGGTCGACGGTGATGTGGCGGCGGCGATCGCGGCGGTACGTGAAGGAACCGGCATCGACGCGTTGATGGGCGTTGGCGGCTCCCCGGAAGGCGTGATCACCGCGTGCGCCGTCAAGGCCCTCGGCGGAGTGATCCAGGGGCGGATGCATCCAACCAGCGGCGAAGAGCGCGAACGCGGTCTGGCTGCGGGCCTGGATATGGACAAGGTGTATTCCACCGGTGACTTGGTCCGCAGCGACAACTGCTATTTCGCGGCCACAGGCATCACCGACGGTGACTTGCTGCAGGGCCTGCGGACCGGGCCGCGGACCATCCGCACGCAATCGATCGTGATGCGCTCGAAATCCCGAACGGTCCGCGTGATCGATGCGGAGCATTCAACCAGCAAATGGGCGTAGCGGCTAAACCCCGATAGCGAGGGCGGCCCGGCCATGCGCAATGGCGTGGCTGCGGCGCAGCAAACCAACGAATTGGATGCGTACCCTCGTGGCTCATTTAAGAACAATGGCCGCCACCCCGCAAGGGGTGGCGGCCATCGTCATGAGGCTAGAAACTACTTATTGCGCAGTTCGAAGCGGTCGGCATCCATGAGCTTGGCCCATGCTGCGGCGAAGTCCTTGGCGAACTTCTCCTTGGCATCGTCCGCGGCGTAGACCTCGGCCAGTGCACGCAGCTCGGAGTTCGAACCGAAGACCAGATCAACGCGGCTGCCAACCCAGCGGCCGTCGGTGGTCGAGTAGGTCTTCTCCTCGGCGTCCGGGGTCCACTCGAGGCCCAGCTCCAACAAGTTCGCGAAGAAATCGTTGGTCAGCGCGCCCGGGGTTTCGGTGAAGACGCCGGTGTTCGAGCCGTCCCAGTTGTTGCCCAGTACGCGCAGGCCGCCGAGGAGCACGGTCGCCTCCGGGGCGGTCAAGCCCAGCAGGTTGGCGCGGTCCAGCAGCAGGTATTCAGAAGGCAGCTGCAGGAAGCCCGAATCGTAGTTGCGGAAGCCGTCGGCTACCGGCTCCAGCCAGGCGAACTGCTCCACGTCGGTCTGCTCCTGGGTTGCGTCAACGCGCCCCGGAGTGAACGGAACGTTTAGCTGCTGGCCGGCGGCCAGCGCTGCCTGCTCGACACCCACGTTGCCGGCCAGAACCACAACGTCGGCGAAGGAAGCCTTCACGGCCGAGGTCGCGTTGAATTCGGCAACGATGCTTTCCAGCGCCGCGATGACCGGCTTGAGCTGCTCAGGCTGGTTCACCGTCCAGGAAACCTGTGGTTCCAGGCGGATGCGGCCGCCGTTGGCGCCGCCACGCTTGTCCGAGGAGCGGAAGCTTGCTGCGGCCTTCCACGCGGTGGAAACCAGCTGCTGAACCGACAGCCCGGATTCGGCGATCAGGGACTTCAATGCGGCGATCTCGGTGTCACCCAGGGTGACCTCCGGAGCTGCCGGCAATGGATCCTGCCAGGTGAGGTCCTCAGCCGGAACTTCTGGGCCGAAGTAGCGGGACTTCGGGCCCATGTCGCGGTGGGTCAGCTTGAACCAGGCACGGCCGAAGGCATCGGCGAACTTCTCCTGGTTGTTCTTGAAGTCCTCCGAGATTGGACCGTAGATCGGGTCGAAGCGCAGCGCCAGGTCACTGGTCAGCATGCGTGGTTCGCGGCGTGCGGCTGCGTTGTGGGCCATTGGCACCATGTCGTCGCCTGCCCCGTCCTTCGGGCGCCACTGCTGCGCGCCGGCCTCGGAGTAGAACAGCTCCCACTCGTAGGCGAAGAGGATGTGGAAGAACTCGTTGTCCCAGCGGGTTGGGTGGTAGGTCCAAGTGACTTCCAAGCCCGAGCCGATGGTGTCATCGCCGTGCCCGGTGCCGAAGTCCGACTTCCAGCCCAGTCCCTGCATTTCCAGCGGAGCCGATTCCGGATCGCCGCCCTTGTGGGATTCGGCGCTGGCGCCGTGGGTCTTGCCGAAGGTGTGGCCGCCGGCGATCAACGCGACGGTTTCCTCGTCGTCCATGCCCATGCGGCGGAAGGTTTCGCGGATATCGATGGCCGAAGCCAATGGATCTGCCACGCCATCCGGACCCTCTGGGTTCACGTAGATCAGGCCCATCTGGACTGCTGCCAGTGGCGCCTCCAGATTGCGTGCGCCGGTGTAGCGTTCGCTCTCCAGCCAGACCTTCTCCGGACCCCAGTAAATGTCGTCGTCGGCTTCCCAAACGTCCTTGCGGCCGCCGGCGAAACCGAAGGTTTCGAAGCCCATGTCTTCAAGGGCCACATTGCCGGTCAGCACGATCAGGTCGGCCCAGGACAGCGACTGGCCATACTTCTTCTTGACCGGCCATAGCAGGCGACGTGCCTTGTCCAGGTTCACGTTATCCGGCCAGGAGTTCAATGGTGCGAAACGCTGCTGGCCGGCGCCTGCGCCACCGCGGCCGTCATGCGAGCGGTAGGTGCCCGCCGCGTGCCACGCCATGCGGATGAAGAACGGACCGTAGTGGCCGAAGTCAGCTGGCCACCAGTCGTAGGACTTGGTCATCAGTTCGGCAATATCGGCCTTGACGGCAGCAAGATCCAGCGCCTCGAAGGCCGCGATGTAGTCGAAGTCGGGATCCAGCGGGTTGGTGGCTTCCTGGTTCTTCGAAAGAATCTTCAGGTTGAGCTTATTTGGCCACCATTCGGTATTCGCATGACCCTGGGTAGGGTGAACGCGTCCGGCTCCTACTACTGGGCACTGACCTGCAGTCGTTTCTGACATGTAGTCTTCCTTCCGATAAGGGATTGGCTTGGTACTCCGTCTCCGTGCGCCGTTGGCCCGCGGAGACGAAAATTAGTTCCTTGCGGTACTTCTTTTCAGACAGTTCCCGTAGCCGGCTGCGCTGTCTTGGCTTGTTGGCAGTCCGGGCAGAGCCCCCAGTAGATGACCTCTGCCTCGTCGATGCTGAAACCGTGGTGATCCGAGGCATGCAAGCACGGTGCGGCTCCGACGGCGCAGTCCACGTCCGCCAGCGTTCCGCAATTGCGGCACACCACATGATGGTGGTTGTCGCCTACGCGGGTTTCGTACCGGGCGATATGACCGTGGGGCTGGATTTGGCGGAGCAGTCCAAGGCTGGTGAGAAGCTTCAGCGAATCGTAGACCGCCTGGTGGGATACCAGCGGGTGCTCTTGGCGCACTGCCTCGATAATGGTTTCGGTATCCGCATGGGGATGAGCTGTCACCGCGGCGAGCACCGCGACGCGCGGGCGGGTGACCCGCATCGATGCTTCGCGCAGCACCTTCTCGATTCCCTCGGATGTTGTCATGGTACTAGCTTGCCCTATTTATTTTGAATGAGTCAAGATAATTACTCGTATCTTTTCGCTCCGCTGAAAATTCGTGGTCAGAATCGGTTAAATGAATCTGGCCGACCTTCGCAAGAGCGGATGAAGGTCGGCCAGATCCAGTGGCGGCTAGGGACGAGCGCGGCAGATCTCGTTGAGCCGGGCAATGCATGGTTCATTTTGCAAGCTGGTGGTGTCCCCTAGTCTGGTGCCTTCGAAAAGCTGGGTCAGCAGGCGGCGCATGATTTTGCCCGAGCGGGTCTTGGGCACATCGGGGACCAGGACAATATCGCGTGGTTTGGCGATCGGTCCGATCTGCGTGGTGACGGTTGCGCGCAGCTCGGCGATGAACTGCTGCTGGCGGACGAGCGTCTGCGCATCGGGTTGCGCCGCGACCAGCGAGGCATCCAGCGGCACCACGAACGCGGTGGCCGCGTGCCCGGTTTTCTGATCGGGGGTCGGGCAGACTCCCGCCTCGACCACACCTGGGTGGGTGACCAGTGCGGATTCGATCTCGATGGTGGACAGCCGGTGTCCGGAAATGTTGATCACGTCATCGGTGCGTCCCAGAATGTAGATGTCCCCATCCTCATCGAAGCGCGCGCCGTCCCCGGCCAGGAACCAGCCCTGCGCGGCGTACTGCTCCCAGTAGCTGGTGTAGTAGCGTTCCGGGTTTCCCCAGACCGTGCGGGCCATGGACGGGCCGGTCTGGGTGATCACGATATTTCCCTGCTCGTTGGGCCCCACGCGGCCGCCGGAGGCGTCCACGATGTCCACCGAAACGCCGGGCAGCGCCCGCGAAGCGCAGCCGGGCTTGAAATGCTCGTCGGTAGGCAGCGGGGAGAGGACGGTTGCGCCGGACTCGGACTGCCACCAGGTATCGACCATCGGGATGCCGCCGGGGGTGTCGCGCCCCAGCTGAGCGCGCAGCCAGCGCCACGCCTCGGGGTTGACCGACTCGCCCACGGTGCCGCCCACCCGAACCGAGGACAGGTCATAGCCGGCCGGAACCCCCTCGGGGAACCAGCCCATCAGCGAACGGACCAGGGTCGGCGCGGTGTAGTAGCTGGTGACCTTGTAGCGTTCGATGATTTCGAAGTGGCGGCCCGGGTGCGGTGCGTTGGGCACGCCCTCGTAGATCACCTGGGTGACGCCGTTGGCCAGCGGGCCGTAGATCTCGTAGGTGTGCGCGGTGACCCAAGCCAGGTCCGCGGTGCACCAGTGCACGTCGCTCGCGCGTTGGGATTCGTCGGGGTTGCCGAACAGGAGATTGTGGCTGTACGCGGCCTGGGTCAGGTACCCGCCGGTGGTGTGCACCAGCCCCTTGGGCTGCCCGGTGGTTCCGGAGGTGTACATGATGAACAGCGGGGTCTCTGAATCGAAAGCCTGCGCTGCGTGCTCGGTGGACTGAGTTTCCACCGCCTCGTGCCACCACACATCGCGTCCGGCGGTCCACGGGATCTCATCCCCGGTCCGGCGGATCACCAGAACCTTTTCGATGCTGTTTTCCCCGGATACCGCAAGATCTGCGTTGGCCTTGACCGGAACCGAGGTGCCGCGGCGGAACTGGCCGTCGGTGGTGACCAGCAGCTTGGCCTTGGTGTCCTCCACCCGGAACTTCAACGCCTCCGCGGAAAAGCCGCCGAAGACCAGCGAATGGATCGCCCCGATGCGTGCGCAGGCCAGGGTGATGACGATGGTTTCGACAAGCACCGGCAGATAGATGACCACGCGGTCCCCCTTGGCCACGCCGAGCTCCTGCAGGGCGTTCGCCGCCTGGCTGACGCGCTCCTGGAGGTTCCGGTAGGTCACCGCGATGCGGTCACCGGGCTCGCCCTCGAAGTAGAGGGCGACCTTCTCGCCGTTGCCGGCGGCCACATGGCGGTCGGCGCAGTTCACCGCGGCGTTGAGCTTGCCCCCGAGGTACCAGGAGATCTGCGGGCCGCGCTTGGCTTGTGCGTCTGCCGGGATGATCTGGCTGGTGGTGTGCCATGGGGTGTCCCAGTCAAGCAGGTTCGCCGCCTCGTCCCAGAACTCCTGGCGTGCCTCGGCGTTGGAGGGCTGATTTGTACTGGCCAATTCGATGGTGGTCATTGCGGTCCTTGAACGTGATTCGAGTTGTTGGCTTAGGTCCAGCGGTTGATCGCCCAGCGTTCTGCTACCGAGAGCAGGGCATCGGTGATCTTTCCGAAGACGGCGAGCAGGATAATTGTCAGGATCAACCGGTCGATGCGACCGTTGTTCTGCGAGTCGGTGAGCAGATAGCCCAGCCCCATGGAGGCGCCGAGCAGTTCGGCGGCGACCAGGAACAGCCAGGCCTGGGCCAAGGCGAGGCGAAGCCCGGAGAAGACCGAGGGAACCACCGCGGGAAGCTGCACGGTGCGCAGCAGCTTCAGGCCGTTCAGTCCGAACGCGCGCGCGGCTTCGATGAGCTGGCGGTCCACGTGGCGCAGGGCCAAGGCAACGGTGGTGAACACCGGGAAGAATGCGCCGATGATGACCAGCGTGACCTTGGAGTCCTCGCCCATCTTCATCCACAGGATGAGCAGCGGAACCCAGGCCAGCGAAGGCACGGCGCGCAGCGCCCCGATGCTCAGGCCGAGCAGTGCGTCGGCGAGCCGGGACAGTCCGACCAGCGCGCCGAACAGCAGGCCGAGCAGCGAGCCGAAGAAGAATCCGAGCAGTACACGCTGGGTCGAAATGCCCACATGTTTGCCCAGCTCGCCGCCTTCGAGCAGTTCGCCGGCCGCGGCCACCACGGCCGCCGGAGTCGGCAAGGACCACGGCGCGACGATGCCGGTGGTCGTCACCACCTGCCAGGTGAGCAAGACGATGAGCGGCAGGATCAGCGCGAGCAACCAGTGCGGTAGCTTCAGAAGCCTGGCGCCAAGGCTTTCGCGTGCCTGCACCGGCGTGCTGGCTTGCTGGGTTTGGTTCGCTGAAGACATGTTGCTTATTCCCCGGCGATCTTCGTCGCGTCGGCCTGGGCAGCGAACTGCTCATCCACCAGGGATTCCAGCGCTTGATCGACTGCGTCCTGGGTGGAGACGTCCTTGTTGGCCACGAAGGTAGGTCCGATATTGCGCAGCACCGAAATGAAATCCTCACCCGGCACGGTGTCCACGTCGAGGTTCGAGCGTTCCTCGATCACCTGGGTGGCGACCGGGGCCTCCAGACCTGCAACCTCGGCCAGAATGCTCGCCGTTTCACCAGGATTGGCGGCGGCCCATCCGCGAGCCTTCTCGTAGGAGTCCACCACCAGCTGGGCGAGTTCGGGGCTCTCCTCGATGAAATCTTCGCGGGCATTCAACGCGCCATAGGTGTTGAAGTCCAAGTTACGGTAGAGCAGCTTCGCGCCGTCCTGTTCGGCATCGGCCATGATCGGATCCAGGCCGCTCCAGGCATCGACCGAACCGTTGACCAGCGCGGTGCGCCCATCGGCGTGCTGCACGTTCTGCAAGGTGATGTCCGAATCGCTCAGACCGGCTTCGGCCAAGGATTGCAGCAAGAAGAAGTAGGGGTCGGTGCCCTTGGTGGCCGCGACCTGTTTGCCCTCAAGGTCCTTGACCGACTTGATATCCGAGTCCTCGTTCACCACTAGGGCGGACCATTCGGGCTGCGAATACAGCGAGATGGTCTTGATAGGTGAGCCGTTGGAGCGGGCCAGCAGTGCTGCCGAACCGGCGGTGGATCCCACATCCACGGCATCGGCGCGCAGCGCCTCGTTGGCCTTGTTCGAGCCGGCCGACTGGATCCATTCGACGCTGACCCCTTGTTCCTTAGCGGCGGCGTCCAGCCACCCCTTTTCTTTCAGGACCAGGCTCAGCGGATTGTAGGTGGCGAAGTCGATGGACAGCGTCTGGCCGTCGGCTGCGGCGTTCTCGCCCGCGCATCCGGTCAGCACCAGGGCCGAAATGCCAAGCGTTGCTACGGATAGTGCGGCGCGACGGGAAAAACGATTCGAGAGCATGGAAAATCCTTGATTTGTGCGAATGGAAGGCCCGCGGGACCAAATGAGTGCGGTAGAAAGTGCTAGTGGTTCGTCGGATCAACGCCGAGCAGGCTCAGCAGCGCTGTGCGGTGGGCGACGAATTCGCTGCTCGTATGGCTGCGCGGGTGCGCCGCGGACAGGACTCGATCCTCGATCACGGTCGCCGAGGCCTGGCCCTCGGGTCGGCCCAGCACGACGATGCGGTCGGCGAGAGTCAGCGCCTCATCGACGTCGTGGGTCACCAGCAGCACGGTAGTCGGGAAAGACTTATGGATGGCCAGCAGCAGATCCTGCATTTTCATTCGGGTCAGCGCATCGAGCGCACCAAAGGGTTCGTCGAGAAGCAGGACGCCCGGGCGCCGGGCCAACGCGCGAGCAAGCGAAACCCGCTGAGCCATGCCCCCGGAAATTTCACGTGGGCGCAGATCTGCTGCGTGGCTCAAGCCGGTCAGCTCCAGCAGCTCGGCGATCAGCTGGCGCCCGGATTGCTTGTCGGTTCCCGGCGCAAGGCCGATGGACACGTTGTCTCGGACCGAGCGCCAAGGCAATAGCCGTGGTTCCTGGAATGCAACGGCGCACCGCTCATCTATCCCCGTCACGGCGCGGCTTCCGATGACCACCGACCCGGTGGAGGGGCGGTCCAGGCCGGAGGCCGCCCGCAAGAGAGTGGATTTGCCGCAACCGCTTGCGCCGAGAATTGCAACAATCTGGCCCGCTCCGAGGCGCAGATTCACGTCGCGAAGCACCGTGTTGCTTTCCTTCTTGGCGGTGAAAGTACGCGATAGCTCGAGGAACTCCACGTCGAGCGCCGTTGCGCTTTGGACGGTCTCGGGCAAGGCAAAGGCTGTAGTCATTTTCATCTCCATCGTTCCTGGCGGTAGCACCGGACACCGTTTGGTTTATTAACCGTGTGTGGTGGTTGCTGCGGCGTCACAGAGCCAGATCTCTTAGCCGCTCGGGATGGTTACACGACTATTACAGGCCTTCGAACGATTTCAATGCAAATCTTTCGTAACATGAAAAATATTCGATAGATGCGTCACATCATCGTGATGTTTCGATTTTTATTTCATCAATCGCGTATTTGGCCGAAAAATCGCTAAACGCTAGGTATTGCGTTCGACCTCGCTAGGCAAGTGCTGTCCTTGATGCATTTCAATCTCCATCCGCACACGACGAAATGTGACTAACCGGGTTGATGGCGATGTAAACCTCAGGCTACAAATGATTACGAACCATCCAGAGCGACCGAGAGATCTGGCTCGTCGACGTCGCAGCAACCACCCACCAAATATTGGCGCGGGACGGTGCTACAGCCAGGACCGATGGAAAGAATTGAGGACTTCCGATGTCATTTGGCGATCCCGCTGGCGACTTTAATGCGCTCAGCGACCCGTCTATTGCGGGTAGCGCGGTGGGGCTTGACGACCTTCCACAAGAACTTCCTACCCGGCAGTTGCTGAAGATCACCCCGGGCCCCGGCGCTGACGAGCAGTATGAACGGCTTGCCGGCATTTTCCGTCCGGTATTCGCGCAGATCGCCTCGGGTGCAAGAGAACGCGACCGGCAGCGGATCCTGCCATTCGAACAGGTCGGCTTGCTGAACCGCGAGCGCTTCGGTGCGCTGCGCCTGCCGGTCGCCGACGGCGGCCACGGGGCGCGCTTGAGCGATGTCTTCCGGCTGCTCATCGAATTAGCCGAGGCGGACTCGCATGTGGCCCAGCTATGGCGCGCGCACATTGCCTTCGTGGAAAATGCGGTGCGGCTGGAAGATGCGCAGCTCCGCAGCAAATGGGTTTCCCGGATCAGCTCGGGGCAGATCGTGGGCAACGCCTACACCGAGGAAGGCGGCAACGCCCTCGGGTTGCTCAACACCAAGGTCACCGAGGAGGGTTCGCGCTGGCTGGTCAATGGGCGGAAGTTCTACTGCACCGGCACCATCTTCGCCGACTGGACCACCGTAGCGGTGGCGCACCCGCAACTCCCAGGGCGCCAGATCGCGGTAGTTTCCACCCAGCACAGCGGCGTGAAAATCCTCGATGACTGGGACGGGTTCGGCCAACAGCTCACCGGTACCGGCAGCACCGAATTCCATGAGGTCCCGGTGGACACCTTCATGCCGGAGGACCCCACGGATCCGGAAGCCGCGATCTTCCAACTCGTGCTCATGGCGGTACAGGCCGGAATCGGACGCGCGGCACTGAACGACCTGCGCTCCTCCGTGCAGGCGCGTACCCGCAGTTTCAGCACCGGCACCGGAGTTCCGGTGCACCGCGAACCGCAGGTCTTGCAGCTCGTCGGGGAGGTCTCCGCCGAAATCTTCGCCGCGGAGTCCGTGGTCATGGGCGCGGTGCTGGAGGTCGAGTCGGCGATGGCAGACGCGAACCTGAATGCCGAGGAGCGCTTTGCCGTGTGCGAACTGGCGGCCAACCGTGCCCAGACGATCGTGCAGCCGCTGGTCATCGGAGCGACCAGCAAGCTCTTCGACGCGCTGGGTGCATCTTCCACCCGCAATAGCTGCAATATGGACCGCCACTGGCGCAACGCCCGCACCATTGCGACGCACAACCCGGCGATCTACAAGGCGCGCATCGTGGGGGACTACGAGATCAACGGCGTGCAGCCCCAGCGGCTGTCCGTCACGGGCACGGTAACCGGAGCAAACCGGTTCTCCGGCAGCTAGGCAACACTCTTCGAACACAGATTTTTAGACTAACCAGATTTCTTCTATGGATAGGGGCACACCAATGAGCGAGAACAAGCGCGAAATCCTTTTTAACGCCTTCGATATGAACTGCGTGGTGCACCAGTCGCCGGGCCTCTGGCGCCACCCGGATGACAAGGCGTCGACCTACAACACCCTGGGCTACTGGACCCACCTGGCCAAGGTGCTGGAAAAGGGCAAGTTCGACGGCCTGTTCCTCGCCGATGTGCTGGGCACCTACGACGTCTACAAGGGCACCAACGAAACTCCGCTGCGCAGCGGTGCGCAGGCGCCGGTCAATGACCCGATGATGCTCGTCTCCGCGATGGCCGCGGTCACCGAGAACCTCGGCTTCGGCGTCACCGCGGGTACCGCCTATGAGCACCCTTATGCCTTCGCGCGCCGCCTGGCCACCCTGGACCACCTGACCAACGGCCGCGTGGGCTGGAATGTGGTCACCGGCTACCTGCCATCGGCCGCCCGAAACATGGGCCAAGAAGACCAGATGGAGCACGACGAACGCTACAACCACGCCGATGAGTACCTCGAAGTGGTCTACAAGCTGCTCGAAGGCTCGTGGGAAGAGGACGCGGTGCAGAACAACAAGGAATCCGGCGTCTACACCGACCATTCCAAGGTGCACCCGATCAATCACGAGGGCAAGTACTTCAAGGTTCCGGGCATCGCCATCACCGAGCCAAGCACGCAGCGCACCCCGGTGATCTACCAAGCCGGCGCCTCCAAGCGCGGCACCGAATTCGCCGCGTCGAACGCCGAAGCGATCTTCGTGAATTGCCCAACCCGTGACCTGCTCAAAGAAGCGGTCGCCAAAATCCGCGACGCTGCCGAAGCCGCAGGCCGTGGCCGCCACGACATCAAGATCTTCGCCATGCAGACCATCATCACCGCCGAAACTTCGGAACTTGCCCAGGCAAAGTTCGAGGACTACAGCTCCTACGTGGATATCGACGGCGCGCTGGCATTGCTTTCCGGTTGGACCGGCATCGACATGTCCGCTTACGGACCAGATGACGTGATTGGCGACGACGTGAAGTCCAACGCCATCCAGTCCTCGGTGGAAACCTTCAAGAAGGCCAGCGGTGATACCGGCAAGCCATGGACCATCCGCCAGCTGGCCGAATGGATCGGCGTGGGCGGATTCGGTCCGGTCTCCGTCGGTTCCGGCGCCGAGGTTGCCGAGAAGCTCATCGACTGGGTTGAATACACCGACGTAGATGGCTTCAACCTGGCCTATGCTGTCACTCCAGGCACCTTCGAGGACGTCGTCGAGTACGTGGTTCCGGAGCTGCAGGCACGCGGGGTCTACAAGACCGAATACACCGAGGGCTCGCTGCGCCACAAGCTCTTCGGTGAAGGTGACCGGGTGAAGGACACCCACCGTGCCGCCCAGTACAAGATCTCCAACCGATTGGCCACCAAGGCCTAAATCCTTGAAGATCAAGCGCTAGCAAAGCCAGCGAGTCCCCGCGAAATGTTGAATTCCGCGGGGACTCGCTGGCTTTAACGGCTATTTGGCCGGGTTCACCACCATGGCCGAACCGCCTCCGCGGCGGTTTGGTTCAGCCGCCGCGATCAAGGTCCCGTCTGCGGCGATTTCCACCGCCTCCACCGCACCGATCTCAGCCTGCGGGGTGAAGGAATCA
Organism: Glutamicibacter sp. AOP12-B1-11; assembly: GCF_052379245.1. Taxonomy (NCBI): domain Bacteria; kingdom Bacillati; phylum Actinomycetota; class Actinomycetes; order Micrococcales; family Micrococcaceae; genus Glutamicibacter; species Glutamicibacter sp. AOP12-B1-11. The sequence goes on from NZ_JBQSYL010000001.1 coordinate 171,031, forward strand.
CCGGCGGCGGTGAGCTTGTGCCCGAAAGCCTCAAGCGCCGGCCCATAGGCCTCGATGAATTCGGGCTCCGCCGTCACCGCCGCGGTATTGCGCTGCGAGGCGCGCGGGGCCGCGATGGCTTCGCTCAGATCCATGCCCAGGTCAATGCGGTTCACCAGGGTCTGCAGCACCGTGGTGATGATGGTGGAGCCGCCGGGGGAGCCGATGGCGAGCATCGGTTCGCCATCGCGCAGCACGATCGTGGGCGCCATCGAGGAGCGCGGACGCTTGCCCGGCTCGATCCGGTTCGGGTCGGCGGGATCGTACACCGTGGAGAAATCGGTCAGCTCGTTGTTCAGCAGGAAGCCGCGCTCGGGCACCACGATGCCCGAACCTCCGGTCTGCTCGATGGTCAGGGTGTAGGAGACGACATTGCCCCAGCGGTCCACCACCGAAAGGTGGGTGGTGGAGATATTCTCGGTATCCTGCTCAACCACCGGCTCGCTGGTTGCCGCCGGGCACACTCCGTCATAGCCCTCGATATCGCCCGGAGCCACCGGTTTCTCCGCGGCCTGTTCGGGGTTTACCGCGCACGCCCGGTCGACGCCGAAGAGCTTGTCGGTCAGGATTTCGGTGGGAACATCCACAAAGGCCGGGTCGCCGACAAACTTGCCACGGTCGGCGTAGGCCAGGGCTGTCGCCTCGAAGTAGTGATGAAGCGCGGTGGGCCGCTCCATGCCGGCGAGGTCGAACTCGCCGAGAACATTCAGCGATTCACCGATGGTGGTTCCTCCGCTGGAGGATGGAGCCATGCCGTAAACATCGAGGCCGCGGTAGCTGACCTGGGTTGGCTGCTGCTCCACGACCTCGTAGTCCGCGAGATCGGCGGTGCTCACATAGCCAGCCGGAACCGGGAGTTCGGTGTCCGCGGACGTGGGCGGAGCCTGCACCGTCTGGGATATTTCTTCGGCCATTTCGCCCTGGTAGAACGCCGAGGGGCCCTGCTTCGCCAGCAACCGGTAGGTCTGGGCAAGATCCGGGTTCTTGAAGATGCTGCCAACGTGCGGCGCATCGCCATCGGGCAGGAATAGCTCGCTGGTGGAGCCGAAGGTCGCGAAGCGTTCCTTGTTATCCAGGGTCTGTTCGCGGAATGTTTCATCGACAACGAAGCCGCGTGAAGCTACCTGGGTGGCTGGGTGCAGAACTTTCTTCAGGCTTTGGGAACCCCAATTGTCCAGCGCGCGCTGCCAGGTGGCCAGGGTGCCGGGCACGCCGACCGCCACGCCGCTGGTCACCAGTTCGGGAGTGAAGTTGTAGGGCTCGCCGGTTTCCGGATCGATGAAGGCATCTTGGGGCATTGCTGCCGGTGCGGTCTCCCGGCCGTCGATGGTGCTGATTTTTCCGGTTTTCGCGTCGTAGTACATGAAGTAGCCGCCGCCGCCGATGCCCGCGCTATAAGGCTCGGTCACGCCCAGCGCGGCCGCCGTTGCGACCGCCGCATCAACCGCGTTGCCGCCTTTGCGCAGGATCTCGATTCCGGCGGCGGTCGCTTCCGGGTCTACGGAGGAGACTGCGCCGCCGCTGCCTTTGGCCGTAGGCGTTTTGTCGGTCGCCCTGGGATCGGCGCTGGCCGGAAGGGCGGTGAAAGTTCCCAGTCCCAGCGCCAGTGCCGCGGCGCTGGCGATAGCTCTCGTACTTGCTCGTGACATACTTTGATCTCCTGAAAAGGTGGGGATGAAGCAAGCGCCAATTTACGGGAGAAGCACCTGAGACTTAGGCTGTGACACGCGTCACCGCGCATGCTTGTCGCTCATTACGCTCAGGTGAAGACTTCACTAGCGTCGGATTCACCGCCGTCGCCTCAAGGGCTTCGGAGGGCATGCCGCCACCGCGGCAGCCAGCGATCCGGCCACCGAATACAGCAGCTTCGGTGGCCGGACTGCGTTTAGGCTAGGAGAATGAGCAATGAACCTACCTCCGAGCTGCCCCCGGTAGATCTCGCCGCCGCCGCGCAAATGTGGGCTGACTACCGAAACAGCTGTGCCACCGATCCGGGCGACTACGTGGTGGAATACTTCGGAGACAGCGCTGAGCTCGCCGAGGCACTGCTGCATCAGGTAACCCACGGGCAGAAACGTGCCACCTCAAGCCTTGAAAACGAGTACCTTGCCGAGAACGAACCGCTTCCGCGGGTCGGTTCGCACTGGATCGCCTGCGACGGCTCCGGGACACCGAAAATTATCCTGCGTACCAGCGAGGTGACGCTGAAATCATTCGACCAGGTGGATGCAGATTTTGCCTTTGCCGAGGGCGAGGATGACCGTAGTCTGGCCAGCTGGCGCCGGGAACACGAAAAGTTCTGGAAACGGACGCAGCAGGCAGATTTCGCCAAGCAGTGGGAACCGGCAATGACCGGCGTGCCCGGTGAGCGGATCGTGTGCGAACGCTTCGAAGTGGTCTGGCCGCGCAGCTAGCTTCCAGGCACCTAATTCATCTCCACCTTTCGGTTCTGGAAGCTTGCTTTGCGTTCAGGCCCAGGGGCGTCCTCGCACCCGCCGAGTTCTCCTGAGTCAAGATGCGAATTCAGCGTCGTCACGTGGCGACATATGACGGGTGAGTCGCGCATTTATGGCCGGTTTTCCGCCGATCTGCGCACCGAGGTCGACTTCATGACGCGTATATAACGTCATGGTTGTTCACGAAGCGGGCACGGGCACAGACTGAAACTGTTCGATTCACCTATCGAATGGTAACCATCCAGAGCGACCGAGAGACCTGGCTCAACGACGTCGCAGCAACCACCCTCACGGGGCCGGTGCTACAGCCAGGACCGATGGAGCAGTCTGAAACACCGGCTTTGTTCCCGAGATTCAGAGCCTGGCGAAAGCCAGCGGCATCCTGAATCCGTGGATCGTCGCTGTTTGAGACTCTGCGCGGTGCCAGCACCAAGGAGAACAAATGCAAACGACGTTATCTGGACGATCACATGATTGAGATTCGCCAGCTGCATAAGCACTACGAAACGGCCCAGGGCCGTGTGGAGGTCCTCAAGGGGATCGACCTGGACGTTCAATCGGGGACAATCACCGCGGTGGTTGGGCCCTCAGGCGCCGGGAAGTCCACCTTGTCCCATTGCATCTCGCTGTTGGAAAAGCCCAGCAGCGGTCAGATCCTGGTAGAAGGCAAGGACTTGTCGGTGCTCTCTGGCAAAGAACTATGCGCCGAACGTCGTGCCATCGGCACGATCTTCCAGAACTCGGCCCTTTTGCGCCGCATGACGGTAGCCGAAAACGTTGCGTTGCCGCTGCGAAACCTGGGAGTAGTCCACCACGAGATGGAAAACCGGGTCGCTGAACTCCTGAATCGCGTAGGTCTGGCGGATTGGGCAAATTCGTACCCCGGAGAACTTTCCGGTGGCCAACGCCAACGCGTGGGCATTGCCCGAGCGCTGGCGCTGCGTCCGCGTCTGCTGCTCTCCGATGAAGCAACCTCGGGGCTCGACCCGGAATCCACCACGCAGGTGCTGGAACTGCTTGATTCCCTGCGCACCGACTTGGGCTTGGCGATTATCTTGATCACCCACGAGATGGATGTGGTGCGCCATATCGCCGACCGCGTCGCGCAACTCGATGGCGGTCGAATCGCCGAGTACGGCGAACTTCGAGGCCTGGTAGCGGATCCGGGATCGGTGACCGGTTCAAAGCTTCTGCCATTGCGCCCCGATCTGGTGCCCGCCGGCTACGACTTCACGCTGACCGTGGCCTACCAGGCGGCAAATGTGGACCCAGCCTGGATATCCCGGCTGGGAACCGAACATGGCGCGCGGGTCGCGCTGCTCGGTGGCTCCGTGGAAGCACACCACGAGGGAACGCTGGGCCGCGTTGAAATCGGTCTCGCGGGCATTGCCGCAGAACGAGCTATTGCCGTCTTGGCTGGATGGGGATTGCGCGCCACGCCACGATCCCAGCAGCTCCTCGCGAGTGTGGCCGACCGCGCGGAACGCATCGAGGTGGCGGTATGAGAATCCCAACCGAAAGCGCAGCGGTCGGTACCGACACCCCATGGAACGAACTGCCCGCCCTGATGCTTCCTGCCTATGGACAGACCTGGGCAATGGTCGGCATCGTGATGGTCTTGGTGATCATTTTTGGCGGCATCATGGGTTTGGCGCTGTTCAACACCGACCGGCAGGGTCTCTTTCCGCACGACAAGAGCCATGCGGCACTGAGCTGGTTCGTCAACATGGGACGCTCATTGCCGTTCCTGGTCTTGATGGCGGCGATTATTCCATTCACCAAATGGGTGACCGGAACCACCATCGGCATTTGGGCAGCAGTGGTGCCGATGACCATTGCGGGCATTCCCTTCTTCGCGCGGCTCGTGCAGAACGCGCTCAATGATCTGCCTAAGGAGAACCTGGCCGTCGGGCTGGTGACCGGTGGATCGCCGCTGCAAATCATCGGGGCAACCCAGATCCGTGAGGCGCTGCCCGCCCTGGCCTCCGCCGTCACGCTGAACACCATCTCGATGGTCGAGTATTCGGCCATCGCGGGAACCATCGGGGCCGGCGGCATCGGCTATCTGGCGGTCACCTACGGCTATCAGCGGTTCGACATGAATGTCATGCTTGCCACGATCCTTGCGCTCATTCTGACCGTGCAAGCAGTCCAATTCCTCGGCGATCGCATCGCCCGCGCGCTGGCCCGCCCCTAAGCGCCCTAGAACAAACGAGAAGAACATGACGACTTCACCCAAAGGCCATGACCATGGCTTCACTCTGCGTAAAAACACCGCGAAACTGCCTTGGACCATCGCGGCATGCGCGACCATTGTGGCGCTCGTCCTTGGCGCGTTGCTGGTTCAGCAAAAGTCCGCTCCAGCGCTCGCGTCCACCGAGCCCGGCAAAACGAATTTCAAGGTCCATTTTGAACCGGCAATGGCCGGGGAAGAGAAGATCCTGAAATTCGTGGCCGAGACCATCGCGCCGGATTATGGAATCGAGATAGAACCCATTGGGCTTCAGGATCCAATCCAGGCGAACCGCGCCGTGGCCGAAGGGCAGTTCGACGCGACCATCTTTGAACATGAGTGGTACATGCGGCAATCGGCAGAAGCCGCCGGCGTGGAATTGACGCCAACCGTTGAACTGTACCAATGGGGCTTCGGTCTGTATTCCACCCGCTACGAATCGGTCGAGGTTCTCCCCGAGGGGTCGACGCTGCTCCTGCCTAACGACGTCGCCAACCAGGGGCAAGCGCTTTGGCTCCTGGAGCGCGAGGGACTGCTCGGCCTGAACCCCGACATCGAACCGCGTACCGCGAAGATGGCCGACGTGGTTGACAACCCGCGCGGCTTCGAGCTGAAGGAAGCAGACCTCCTCGCCATGCCGCGCATGCTAGACGATGTGGATGCAGCCATCGGATACGTGTCGCAGTTCGATGCCGGAAAGGTCGGCCGCGACAAGGGAATCCTGTTCCCGGAACCGCCTAGAACCTTCGCCTCCAAGCTGATCTTCGGCACCGAGTTCTCCAAAACTGCCGATGCAGCCAAGCTAATCGAGGTGTTCTCCGATCCAAGACTGCAGGAATACCTGAAGAACACCGAGGATCCGTTGGTCCAAGGAGTGCTGACTCCGGTATCCGCCGAGTAGGGCCGCTCACTGGAACTATGCGAACGGCCAGCCTGAACCAGAGAGGTTCGGGCTGGCCGTTCGCTTTTATCCCGAATGTTTCGTTGGCGAGCGAGCAAATCCACCCTTGATCACGCGGGGCCGGGGATACTGCTGTCAAGGAAATCTTTTCAGCAGCGTCACGAACTGACTTATGACGATTAGTGACCGGCTTCAGGGCCTGTTTTTGCCCCAAAGTGTGTATTGGGATGACTTCGTGACGCGTATATAACGTCATGGTTGGTCACACCGCACCTGCGCGCGCAGACTTAAATTGTTCGGCAAAGACACCGAATGATAACCATCCAGAGCGACCGAGAGACCTGGCTCGTTGACGTTGCAGCAACCATCCCGGCAGGGAGCGGTGCTAAGGCCAGGACCGATGGAGATTGCTAGATTTCGCAACGGTCCGCACAGGGGAGAAGTCTGCCTTCTTCCCGCCCCGCAATACCGCGGCAGGATCGGGATTTCGGCGTAATCCTCGGGAAATTACCGAGAGGAACACCAGAAAATGCGCAACACACCACTGAGCCTGAAGGCCGCAGCACTACTCGCAGTTCTAGGTCTTTCGCTGACCGCCTGTGGCGGCAACAGCGCATCCACCGCGGAGAGCTCCGAGCCGGCAGCTTCCGCGGAAGCAGGCGCCCCGGTAGAGGGAGGAACCTTCACCTTTGCCGAGGTAACCCCGATCAACAACTGGCAGACCCAGGCCGCTCGCTTCTACGAGAAGGCGAATGTGCTGAACTCGGTGCTGGACCGGTTGACCTATTTTGATACCGAATCCGGCAAGCTCGTAGGCTGGATCGCCTCCGAGTTCACCGCCAATAAGGCACAGACCGAATTCACCTTCACCATTCGTGATGGCGTCACATTCTCGGACGGCACGGCCCTGGATGCCGAAGCGGTCAAGAAAAATCTGGACGCGCTGGGCTTAGGCGTGAAATCCGCGCAGATTCAACCGAACGTCGACTTTTCAGCCTACAAGAGCTCCGAGGTCGTCGGCGAGAACCAGGTCAAGGTGACCCTGAAACGCCCGGATGCGAACTTCCTGCGCTCCACCTCCTCGGTGACCGCCGGGCTGGTATCCCCGGGCACACTGGAACTGGACAATGCAGGGCAAACCGCAATATCGCAGATCGTCGGTTCCGGACCGTTCGTCTTCGAGTCCGAAAAGCCAGATGAAGAAGTCACCTTCACCAGCCGCGATGACTACGCCTGGGCCCCGGAAACCGCAGCAAACCAGGGTGACGCATACCTTGAACAACTGGTCGTCAAGTACCTGCCAGAAGTTGCCCACCGGGCCGGCGCGGCGCAGTCCGGCCAGGTCGATTTGGTCCGCGGACTGCAGCCCGTTGACGAAGAGGTGCTCAGCGCCGGAGGCGGGCAGATCTTCGCCGCCCAAGGCGTGGACCTGACTACCAACCATGCCGCGATTCGAATCGGTTCGGGCAAGCTGGCCGAGACCAAGGTGCGCCAGGCGTTGCAGGTGGGAATCGACCGCCAGGCGCTGAAGGACACGGTCCTCTCGGACAGCTATGTGCTCGCAGGATCGATCCTCAACCACCAGGCACCGGGCTTCGTGGATCTGTCTGCCGAGCTCGGCTATGACCCGGAGAAGTCCAAGGCCTTGCTTGAAGAAGCGGGCTGGAGCGTTGGTGCGGACGGGATCCGTGAGAAGGACGGCAAGAAGCTTGAAATCACGGTGGCCAGCTCGAATAACTCCGTGGTCATCAAGCCAGCCTTCGAGCTGATCGAACAGCAATGGCGGGAGATCGGAGTGCAGCTGGTCAACCGTGCTGCGGACAATTCATTTTTGACCAACGCCATGGTCGATGACCAGATCGAATTCTTCGGAACCCGCCAGTTCGCCTACGGCGGCCTGGGGCCGGTCTACGCGCCGGCGACAAATAACCAGACGCTGAACGCCGACAAGGAACTGAACGAATTGTTCACCCGCGAGCAGGCGGCGACCACCGAAGAAGAGCATCTGGAGCTCATCGGCGAGGAGCAGCGCGCGCTGGTACTGGACAAGGCATTGACCCTCGTGTTGTGGGACGAAGTGCAGGTGTACGGCGCCAACAAGGACGCGCACATCGACTTCACCTCCGGCACCGCACCAATCTTCCAGGGCGCCTGGAAGAGCAACGGCTAAAGGAACTCAACATGGGTGGATACATCGCACAACGCATCGGTCAGGCACTGCTGGTGATCCTGCTGGCCTACACCGCGGTCTTCCTCGCGGTGCAGGCCCTGCCGAACGACCCGGTCACGATCTTCCTCTCCGCAGACTCGTCTGCGGATCCGGCAACGATCGCGCAGATGAAGGCCTACTACGGCTATGACCAGCCGCTGATCGTGCAGTACTTCACCCAGCTCGGTGCGCTGCTGACCGGAGACCTGGGCTATTCCCTGTCCTCCGGCTCGGCGGTGTCCACCCGAATAGGCGAGGTCATCGGCTCCACGCTGCTGCTCGCCGGTAGCGCCTTCGCCCTGGCGCTGGTGCTGGCGGTCGCGTTGACCGCCGCCGCCAGCCTGTCGCGCCGCACCCGGGTCCGCAACGCCCTGCTGAATCTGCCACCGCTGATGATTTCCATCCCGGTGTTCTGGCTCGGACTGGTGCTGCTTCAGGTGCTCGCGGTGCAGCTCGGGGTGATGTCGCTGTTCCCGGACGGCTCGTTCCTCTCGCTGGCGGTGCCGATCCTCGTTCTGGCCATCCACCTCAGCGCACCCATCGCCCAGGTGCTGATCAAGAGCGTGCACGAGGTGAACACTCAGCCCTTCGTCGATGTCTTGCGGGCCAAGGGCGCCAGCGAGGAATGGATCTTCTACCGGCACACGCTGAAAAACGCCGCCCCGGCGGCGCTATCCATCGCGGGCATCACCATCGGCACCCTGCTCGCCGGTTCCGTTATCACCGAGACGGTTTTTGCCCGTGCCGGACTGGGCCAGCTGGTGCTGCAGGCGGTCACGGTGCAGGACATCCCGCTGGTGCAGGGACTGGTGCTGCTCACCGCCGCCGCCTTTACCGCGGTGAATCTGCTCGTCGACCTGATCCATCCGAAGCTTGATCCACGCATCATCACCTCCCACGCCGGTTCGCCTCGCGCGCTGGCAGCCTAGGGAAAGGAAACGATCATGAGTCTTTTGACCGAACGGGGCACCCCGGCCGTGGAGCTGGCCACTGGCAGCGCGCTCCGACCGGAGCATGGCGCCACGCCCAAGGCCACGCTGCTTGGCTGGTTGCGGAACTGGTGGGTGCTCCTCCCGCTGGCGCTTCTGCTCGCCTGGGCGGTATTGCCGGGGCTGTTCACCGGGCAGGACCCGCTCACCGGGGTGCCGCAGCAGAAGCTCGCGGAACCATCGCTGGCCCATCCCTTCGGAACCGACCACCTGGGGCGCGACGTCTATGCCCGGGTGGTCCACGGAACCAGCCAGACGCTGATGACCGCCGGACTGGCCTGCCTGATCGGCAGCGTGGTGGGCAGCCTGCTGGGCCTGCTCGCCGCCACCGCCGGCCGTTTCGCCGATTCGGTCGCGATGCGCTTCGTCGACGTGGTGCTGGCGGTTCCCGCCTTCCTGATCGCGCTGATCCTGGTCACCGCGACCGAACCCGGTCCATTCTCGCTGGGACTCGGTGTGGGCATCGCCTCGATCGCGGCCTTCGCGCGGCTTGTCCGCACCGAGGTGCTGCGCGTACGTTCACGCGATTTCGTGCAAGCGGCGCTGATGAGCGGTGGCGGCTACCTCACCGTGCTGCGCCGCCATATCATCCCGCACGTGATCGGCCCGGTGCTCGCCCTGCTGGCGGTCGACCTGGGTGCGGCGATCCTGGCGATCTCCGGGCTCGGCTTCCTAGGATTCGGCTCGCCGCCGCCAACACCCGAATGGGGGCTGCTGATCTCCGAAGGCCGCCAATACCTCACCGTCGCCTGGTGGTTGACCACGCTTCCGGGGCTGGTGATCGTCGCGGCAGTGATGCTCACCGCCGTGCTCGGCCGCGCAATCAACAAGGCATTCCGCTTCTAACCGGCATCGGGGACCAAAATTTGTGAAGGGATCAGATTATGACTACCAAGAACACCGGCACCAACCCGGTCGTGCGCATCGAGGATCTTTCGGTGCGGTACGCCCAAGGCACCCTCGCCGCGCAGGGGATCAACCTCGAAATCCCGGCCGGGCAGATCGTGGCAATCGTTGGCGAATCGGGTTCGGGGAAATCGACGCTGACCAAGGCACTGATCGGGCTGCTTCCCCAGGACGCCAGCACCACCGGCAGCATCCGCTTTGGCGGCACCGAGGTCACCGCGCTGAGCTTGCGTCAATGGCGCGATATCCGGGGCGCCGGTATCGGGCTGGTCCCGCAGGACCCGGGCGCCTCGCTCGACCCGGTGAAGACCATCGGCTCGCAGCTCATCGAGGTGTTCCGCCTACACCCGTCCCGTTCGGTGCCCAAGAACCGGTGGCGTGAAAAAGCCATCGAACTGCTCGGCAGCGTCGGGATCGACCGGGCGGAGCAACGCCTGAGCCAGTACCCGCACGAGCTATCCGGCGGGCTGAAGCAACGCGTGCTGATCGCCATCGCCTTCGCGCTGAATCCGCAGCTGCTGATCGCCGACGAGCCAACCAGCGCACTGGATGTCACCGTGCAGCGCACGGTGCTTGAAGTCTTCGTGTCCCTGGCCCGGCAGAAGGGGACCACCGTCCTGTTCGTCACCCACGACCTCGCCGTAGCTACCGACATCGCCGACCGGGTGCTGGTGATGAATGGTGGCGAGGTTCTCGAAGACCGTTCGGTCCGCGAGCTGATTGCCAGCAGCACCAATGACTACACCAAGGCCCTGCTCGACCAGGCGTACGCCACCAACCAGCGCCGAGACACGGCCGAAATCAGCGACGTGGCGATTCGCGTGACGGACCTCGGCAAGGAGTTTGGACAGGGTTCCAAGGCGCATCAGGCGGTCCAGCAGGTCAGCTTCGAGGTGGCTCGCGGCACGACCTTCTCGCTGGTCGGAGAGTCGGGATCGGGAAAGTCGACGACGGCTAAAATCATCATGGGGCTGCTTGGCGCAAGCCAGGGCAGCGTCGAGGTGAACGGCCAGGACGTCAGCTCAATCGGCGGCAAGCAGCGCTACGCGCTGTGGCGCGAGGCGCAGCTGGTTTACCAGAACCCCGACTCGGCTCTGGACCCCCGGCAAACGGTCCGTTCGATCATCCAGGAGCCGATGCGCAACTACAGGCTTGGCGATTCAGCCTGGCGCGAAGCACGTACGAACGAGCTGATGGCGCAGGTGAACCTCGCCCCGGAACTGGCCGCCAAGCGCTCGCCGGAACTTTCCGGGGGCCAGCGCCAACGCGTGGCCATCGCCCGCGCCCTGGCCAGCGGCGCGAAGATCCTGGTCCTCGACGAAGCATTGAGCGCGCTCGATGTGCTCACCCAGGAACAGATCCTCAACTTGCTCGATCGGCTGCAGACCGAACAGCAATTGACCTACCTGTTCATCTCCCATGACCTGCACGTGGTCGAACGGATCAGCCACCGGGTGGGCGTGATGCGCCGCGGCGAACTGGTGGAAACCGGAACCGTTGAGCAGGTGTTCTCCAACCCCCGCCATGAATACACGCGCACCCTGCTTGCGGCGAACCCCGGCGCGGTGCTGCGCGAATTCGAGCACCTGCGCAGCGCCTGAGCGGCAGATTCATCCCAGACAGATTTCCAGTGACAAGGAATGAGAAGCACATGAGCATTGACCTCAGCCAAACCCTGAGTCCCGAAGCCACCTACCAGGCCCTGGCTGAGCGTTTCGCTCCGGTCTTCGCCCGCGTGGGCGAGGGCGCTACGCAGCGCGAGCAGCAGCGGATCCTGCCCTTCGAGCAGGTGCAATGGCTCAAGGACGCCGGCTTCACCACGTTGCGTGTGCCGCGCAGCCACGGCGGGGAACCGGTCAGCCACGAGCATCTTTTCCGGCTGCTGATCGAATTGGCCTCCGCGGATTCGAACGTCGCCCACCTGCTGCGCAGCCACTTCTCCTTTGTCGAAACGATCGCGCTGCAGCCCCAAGAATTCCAGGACCGCTGGTTCCCCCGCGTGCTCGCCGGCCAGATCTTCGGCAATGCGGCCACCGAACGTGGTGGCAACGCGCTGGGAACCACCAACACCCGGCTCAGCCGGGGCGCTGTCGGCTGGGTGCTCAACGGCGAAAAGTACTACACCACCGGCTCGATCTTCGCCGATTGGGTAGTCGTGATGGCCTCCACCGAAGGCGTCGAAGGCCGCCAGTACGCAATCGTTGACCGCCACGGCGAAGGGGTGGAGATCCTTGACGACTGGGACGGCTTCGGCCAGCCGCTGACCGGTACCGGAACCGGTATTTTTACCGAGGTTCCCGTTGAAGAGGCAAATATCCTGCAACGCAAGGTCGCCTCCACGCTGGAGCCCGCGTTCTTCCAGCTTTGCCTGCTTGCGGTACTCGTCGGCATCGGCAAGGCCGCGCGTGACGAGGCCGCCCGCATCGTGGAAACCCGCACCCGGACCTTCAATACCGGCTCCGGAGAATTGTTCCGCAACGATCCGCAGATTCAGGAACTGGTGGGCCGGCTTGCGGCGAACGTATACGCCGCGGAAGCTATTGTGGTCACCGCGGCCCGCGAACTGGATGCCGCCCACGACCCGGCGCTGAACCTGGATGACGAAGCCGCTTTCCTACGCGCGGAGATCGCGGTGCAGCAGGCACACGTCATCACGCCCAAGCTGGTGCTCGATGCGACGAGCGAACTGTTCGACGTCACCGGCGCCTCGGCGGTGTCCACCAGCAAGTCGCTGGACCGCTACTGGCGCAACGCACGCACCGTCGCCACGCACAACCCGGTGGCCTTCAAGGCCCGCTCGGTAGGCGACTACTTCATCAATGGCACGATTCCGACCGGCCTGAACTCAATCGGCGAAGCCAAGGGAGCAAAGTAAAATGGGTACCTTCGAAACACGACCACGCTTCATCCTCTCGGCCTTCCTGATGAATACTTCTAGCCATATCCTCGGCGGAATGTGGCGTCATCCGGAAGCGCAACAGGACCGGTTCCATGAGCTGGGGCTCTGGGTGGATCTGGCCAAGAAACTCGAAGATGCGAAATTCGACAACCTGTTCTTCGCCGACGTGGCCGGACTGTACGCAGATCACGAGGGCGGTTGGGCCTCCCTGGCACGCAAGGGAATGCAAATCCCGAGCCACGACCCGCTGGTGCTGCTTTCGGCGCTGGCCGCCAGCACCAAGGAGATCGGGCTGGCGATGACCAGTTCGGTCGTCCAGTCCCATCCGTTCCAATTCGCACGACAGATCTCCACGCTGGACCATCTCTCGCAAGGACGCGTGGCATGGAATATCGTGACCAGCGTGCTGGAGAACTCGCACCGCAATTTCGGCGCGAAGAACCTCATGGCCCACGACGACCGTTATGGGTGGGCCGAGGAATACGTCGATGCCGCTTACAAGCTCTGGGAAGGCTCGTGGGAAGACGATGCGCTGAAGGCCGACAAGGAATCTGGGATTTACGCCGACCCGGCGCGCATTAACAAGATCAATCACCGCGGCGAGATCTATTCGATCGACGGCCCGCATCAGGCGATTCCCAGCGCCCAGCGCACACCATTCCTCTTCCAGGCGGGATCCTCTCCTCGCGGAAGCCAATTCGCGGCCACCCATGCAGAGGCGACGTTCCTCTTCGCGCCGCACCCGGCGTATGTGGCCAAGAAGGTCGCCGCGTTGACGCAGAACCTCAACGCCGCGGGCCGCAGCCGCGAGGATCTGAAGGTCTTCGCAGGCCTTTCCTTCGTGGTCGGCTCCACCGAGGCGGAGGCCAAAGCGCTGGAAGCCGAATACGACCAGTACCTTGATCCGCACGCGATCATCGCTCACATCGGTGGAGGCATCGGCGTGGATTTGGGCGGATTGGATTTGGACACCCCGCTGGGCGAGGTGAAAACCGAGGGCGCCCAAGGCGTCCTGGAAGCCGCGCTGGCTTCCACCCCGGGCCGCAACCCGACGCTGCGCGACCTCGCGCACTACCGGGCCAAGGCCCAGCAGATCGTGGGAACCCCGGAACAGATCACCGACAAGCTGCTCGAATGGCAGGATGCGGGGATCGACGGGCTGAATGTCATCAACCACATTTTGCCTGGCTCCTATGACAACTTCATCGAGGGGCTGCTTCCCGAGCTGCGGCGGCGCGGTTTGGCGCAGAGCGAATATGCTCCGGGCAGCCTGCGTGCGAAGGTCTTTGGACGCGGAGACAAGCTTCCGGAGAACCACCCCGCGGCGCGGTACCGTGGCGCCTTCGGAGAGTTCTCCGCGACGAACACCGAAGCGGCGCTTCAGCATTAGCACGCAGACCGTTTAGGCCGCCGGGGCAAGCTGTGCACCGGCGGCCTTTTCGTATCCACACCCTGTAGGGTGACGAGCATGAACGAAAACCAGGTTAATGATCCCGAGCTCATCAGACGGTTATTGACGACTCCGGCACGCTGGGCGGTGGTGGGTTTGAGCGCTAACCCGCATCGCGTGGCGCCGTCGATCGCCCGGTACCTGCGCGACGAGTTGGGCATGGAGATCGTGCCGGTGTCCTTGCGCGCAGAAAATGCGCTCGGCGAACGAGGCTATGCCAAGCTCGCCGATATCCCTGGAAAGATCGATGTGGTGAACTGCTTCGTGAACTCGCACAAGGTGGGCGATGTTGTCGACCAGGCGATCAGCGTTGGAGCGTCGGCCATCTGGATGCAATTGGGCGTCAGAGACGACGCGGCTGCTCAACGGGCCAAGGACGCCGGCCTGGAAGTTGTCATGGATACCTGCCCGAAAATTGAGTATCCGCTGCTCTGAAAAGCAGCTCTCTCCCACGGCACGCCGGGAAAACTTGGTACCGTGGCAGGCAGCAACCCAGAGCCATAAATGAAGGGGCAGATCGATGGCCGAAGCTTCGATGGAAGAACTCCACGAACGGTGGCGTGCTCTCTGCCTGGAGTTGCCCGGGGCATTCGAGGACCACCCTTTTGGTGAAGACAGCACCGTGTTCAAAGTTTCCGGCCGCGACCGCGCTAAAGCCAAGATGTTCGGGCTGCTCATGGTGCACCGGGGCGAGCTGCTGCTGAACCTCAAATGCGAACCCGCGATCGCAGACCAGCTGCGCAGCGAATATGACGAGATTATCCCCGGATATCATATGAGCAAAAAACACTGGAATTCGGTGCGTCCGGGGCTGGAACCGCAGCACCTGCGGGAACTCGTTGAGGACTCCTATGATCTAGTGGTCGAGGGCATGCCGAGGCGTGACCGAGAATTCATCCGCATGCAAACAAAAATTGCGAACGAATCGCTAGACTGATTTACATGTACTTCATCGTCGTTAAATATCAGGTAAAGCCGGAATTTTCCGAAAGCTTCATGTCCCACGTTGCGCAATTCACTCAGGCTACCCGCGCCGAGGAAGGCAACCTGTGGTTCGACTGGTCGCGAAGTGTCGAGGACGCGAACGGGTATGTTCTCGTCGAAGCCTTCCGCGATGACGAAGCCGCAGCGGCTCACGTCAACTCGGAGCACTTCGCAGCAGGGCTTGAGTCGATGCGTCCACTGCTCGTGCAGACCCCGAAGATCATCTCGCGCAAGATCGAAGGCGAAGACTGGGACGAAATGGGCGAGCTCCAGATCGGCTAGCCTTGCAGACAGCGAAGCGGCGCGGCCCGTAGTTGGAAGAAGAAGTTCCAACTACGGGCCGCGCCTTTCTTATTCCCCGAGTCCATAGGTTGCTTTGAAGCTACACGCGGAGAAGACTCGGCGTGGAAGCAGAAAACCAATTGTGAGGACGTGGTTGCGGCTATGGAACTTGATGTCATTGTCATTGGCTGGGGAAAGGGCGGCAAAACTCTCGCAGGAACGCTAGCCCGCGCAGGACAACGGGTGGCTATCGTTGAGCAGTCGACATCGATGTATGGCGGCACCTGCATCAACATTGGATGCGTTCCAACGAAGACCTTGATCCATGACGCGGAACAGCATCGGGGCAATAGGGCAGATGCCCACTACTTCTACAAGTCGGTCGAACGCCGCGACGAACTCACCGCGAAGATGCGCCAAAAGAACTTCTCGATGCTGAACGACCTGGACTCCGTTCTGGTGCTCACGGGCAGGGCCAGCTTCACCGGCCCGCACAGCATCAAGGTGGAAGGCGGCGAGGAGGTACTAGAGCTCAGCGCCCCGAGAATCATCATCAACACCGGGGCGCTGCCATCCGTTCCGCCAATTAGCGGCGCAGAAATTGGCGGGCGAATCCACGATTCAACGACTCTGCAACATGCTGAACTCCCGGCCAAGCTTCTTGTGGTGGGCGGCGGTTACGTGGGGCTGGAATTCGCTTCCATGTTCGCGCAATTCGGTGCGGAGGTGACCGTGCTGGATCGCGGAGCGCGGCCTTTGAAACGCGAAGACGAAGACGTTGCCGCCGAGGTGGCCTCGGCTCTATCTGATGCCGGAGTGAGCATCCTCGATTCCGCCAGTGTCACCTCGATGCGTCAGGATGCCGAAGGCGTCACGGTGACCTATCAACGAGATGGAATGGAGCGGAGCATCGAAGCCGACGCGGCGCTCCTGGCACTTGGACGAACACCTGCCACCCAGGATCTGAACTTGGAAAAGACCAACGTTCGTTTGGGCGAAAGGGGCGAGATCAAGGTTGATAAGTATTTGGCCACCAGCTCGGAGGGGATCTACGCATTGGGCGATGTCATCGGCGGGCCGCAGTTCACCTACACATCTTTAGATGACCAGCGGATCCTCAAAGACCAGTTCTTGGGGGAGGGCGCACGGAACCTCGAAGACCGGGTGGCGGTGCCAACCACCATGTTCACCACCCCGCCCCTGGCCCGGGTAGGTCTCAGCGAAGACCAGGGGCGTGCCCAAGGACTGGACATTAAGGTGGCGGTGAAAAAAGTCGCCGATATCGCGGCGATGCCACGGCCGAAAATTGTGCGGGATCCGCGAGGCATCATCAAATTTGTGGTGGATCGAAACAGCGACCAGATACTTGGTGCGGCGCTGATGCACGTAGACGCACAGGAGGTCATCAACCTGGTGGCGCTAGCCATGCGCTCCGGGATCACCGCCAGCACGCTGCGCGACTCGATCTTCACCCACCCGTCTTCGACCGAGGCGTTGAACGAGGTATTAGCAGGGTTTGACTAGTGCATAGTTCCTGAAAAGCCAACGGCACCCCGGATGGATTCCGGGGTGCCGTTGGCTTGCGCGTTCTTGCTTAGTGGGTGTTCTTCTTGCGGCTGCGAATCACCAGCAAGATGATCCCGGCGACCAGCACCACCCCTGCGGCGATGCCGATCC
Organism: Glutamicibacter sp. AOP12-B1-11; assembly: GCF_052379245.1. NCBI lineage: Bacteria > Bacillati > Actinomycetota > Actinomycetes > Micrococcales > Micrococcaceae > Glutamicibacter > Glutamicibacter sp. AOP12-B1-11. Next base: position 188,056 of record NZ_JBQSYL010000001.1, read on the forward strand.
AGCTAGCGGCGAACCCGGTGTCCGCCAAGGAATCCTTGTCGCGAGGCTGCTCGCTAGGGGACTGCTTGCTGTCCTCGGAAGGCGTTGCGCTTGGCGACTGCGAAGGGCTTTGCGATGGCTCCTCGCTTGGGCTCTGCGAAGGTTCCTCGGTCGGTTCGGCGCTCGGAGTCGGCTCCGTGGCCGTCTCTATCACCGTGAAGTCCACCGAGATGTCCTCGCGCTGCACCTGGGAGAGGACCAGCGAGTTGGCCCCAAGCGCGGCATCGGCTGGAACGGCAAGCTCGAAGGAGGTCTTGCCTTCCGCATCCGCGGCAGGGATTTCAGCTACTGCCAATTCGCCGTCGAAAGCGGAGGCAGTTACTTCTGCTCCTTCTTCGAGGCCCATCACGGAGACCTGAGCGCTTTCGCCGGGAACGATCTCGGACGGCGAAATCTCCACGCTGGCCCAGTCGGTACCCGACAAGGTGGCGCGGCCCAAAGGTGCCGGGGAAACCACGTCGTGGGATTTGAAGTAGTTCACGGTGGCGTCCAGATCAATCTGGCCGCTGTCCGTGTGGCCGGTGGCTTCGGCAAAGGCGGCGAAGTTATCGCCGCCGGTTGCGAGGAACGCGTTGGCCGCGACCTTGAAGGATGCGCTCTCATCAAGTGGCTCACCGTTGAAGGCAATGTCCTTGATATGCTCTCCGGCAATTGCGCCTTCAACGTAGGTGTATTCCAATCCTTCGGAGATACCCAGATGCAGTTTGGTCCGTTCCGAGCCTTCCGGCTGCCACTGCTGCTCCAAAGCCTCACGGATCTGTTCGCCGGTCATCTCGAAGGTGATCAACGTATTGGCAAAGGGCTGGACGTCGGCGGCGGCCTTGTAGGTCACCGTGCCGTCTTGGCCGTAGAGCAGATCGGCGCGCAGGCCGCCTGGGTTCATGAACGCGATCTCCGCCGGCTCTCCGGCGAAGTTCTCGTTCGAGGTGGCCCACAGATGAATATCTGCCACAGTGTTTCCCAGTGTCGACTCGACACCGCGGTCGGATCCTGGCTCTTCGCCGCCGCGCAGGATGTCCTCGGAAATCTGGCCGACCTTCACGCTGCCGACTTCTTCCGACTTGTCTACGGCGTCATCGACAATCCCCTGGACCTCGACGTTTGCCTCGTAGTTTGGCGACCAATCGCCATTGGCGTCTTCGGTTGCCAGCGCGACGAGTTCCGTTGCACTCTCAACGACGTCACCGGTGGTGGCGTCGAGCTCTAGGGAAACCTTGCCCAAGGTGGTGCCGTACTGGTGCGACTGGATGACCGATCGGCCCGCGATATCGCAGTTATAGGCCTGATGCGTGTGGCCGGAGAAGATCGCGTCGATCTCGGGGCTGGCATCGCGGATGAGCGTGCCGTAATCGCTGTCCTCTTCGGCGATGACCTCGCAGGTATCGTTCTCCGAGCCGTTATGAGTCAGCAGGACCAGGACGTCGGCTTCGCCGTTGGCCTCGTCGCCATCCGAAAGCTGGGCCGCGACTCGGTTGGCCGCTTCCAGTTCGCTTCCGAAGTCAAGGGAGGAGATGCCATTCGGGCTGACCAGCGAAGGGACATCGGCGGTGACGGTGCCGATGATTCCGACGCGCAGCCCGTCCACCTCGCGGATCGCGTATTCACGCAAGGCGGGATCCTTGGTTCCCTTGTCATAGACGTTGGCGCCAAGCGCGTAGTCGGCGCCATCCATACCGGATTTTTGCCCGTAGCGTTTGATGACGCGGCCGCTGAGGTCCTCGTATCCGCCGTCGAATTCATGATTCCCTACAGCTGCGGCGTCCAAGCCGCCGGCGACAAGCGAATCGATGGTCGGTTCGTCTTCTTGAGAAGCAGAGGCGAAGGTTGATGCGCCGATGTTATCGCCGGCCGAGAGGAACAGGGTGTTCGGGTTCGCTGCGCGTTGGGCATCGACGGCGCCGGCCACTACCGCGGCGCCTGCCGAATCCCGGTCGGCTGCGATACGGCCGTGGAAATCGTTGATCCCGACGAGGTCGAGGGTGACATTTTCGCCAGCAGCGGGTGCTTCGGTGGTGGTCGCCTGAGCGGCAATTGCGCCCGAGCTGAGCAGGGACAATGCGGCTAGCGAAGCTAGCCCAGTGTTCCTTATCTGCTTGAATGCAGACATAGGTCCTCCTAGTAGTGTGCGAGTGACATGCATCATGTCTATCGCATGCAGGTGAACCTGTCGATGACTTCTCGTGAAATTTGTCCATCTATATGGAAATTACGCCGATTCCGGTATGGGCGCTACCGGCCGGCTCGCCGCTTGGCTCTCCAGGGTGAGGTAGTCGGTCGCCAGCGTTGATAGGATTTTGCCCATGAGTGAAACCTTGCCGCCGTGCCCCGAATGCTCTAGCGAATACACCTATGCCATGGACTCGCTACTTGTCTGCCCCGAATGCGCGCACGAATGGAATGCGCACACTTCTGGGGAGGAAGGCGGCAATTCCGTGGGCGCCGAAATAAAGGATGCCGTGGGCAATATCTTGCAGGATGGCGACTCGGTGACCATTGTGAAGACCATGAAGGTCAAGGGCGCGCAAGCTGCGCTGAAGTCCGGAACCAAGGTGCGTAATATCAGGCTGACTCCGGGCAGCGGTGACCATGACATCTTCGCCAAGGTCGATGGCTTCGGACCGATGGAACTGAAGTCTTCCATCGTGAAGAAAGCCTAGTCCGCTAGACCTTTCGGCGGCGCGGATCGCCGGCGGTTACTTCGGATCTATCCAGCGTGCTGGTCACCAGAATCATTGCCGAGACAATGAACATCAGTGATGAGGTCACCCAGCAGGCGGTCGCGATCTCGCGTTGCTGGACGTCCAGGGCGAGCATGAAGACGCAGACGCTGGCGGCTAGAAGTATCGAGCCGAGCAGTCGTGCCTTCATGGTGCACCAGTTTCTGTAGATTCGTGTTCATCGCGTCGGGAGTTATTCCCAAAACGCTGGACTAATACAATTCTGCCACAGGTTCACCGATTTGAATATAAAACTTTTGGTGCAATTATGGCCTATTGCCCTCATCCTTTTGTATGAGGGAGAGGCGATTGTCTGAGTTTTACAGGCATGACCTGAGGGTTTTGGCAATTGCAGTGTGTTCTGCCGGGGTCATCCACGCGCCGTATTTTGCCTTCACCTGAGTCTGGCGTGAAACGTAAGCACAGCGGAAGCTCTTGTTTGGTGGAAGCCAGGTAGCCGCATCCTTGTCACCTTTGGAGGCATTTGCCGACCCATCCGAGGCAAGAAGGTTCAACGGGTCATTGGCGAATTCGAGCCGAGTCTGTGCATCCCATTTCTGTGCGCCCTTTTGCCACGCATCAGACAACGCGACTACGTGGTCGATCTGAACTTCGGAGCTGGTTCCTTGCCCGCGCCGGAACTCGATGGTTTCTCCCGTATACGGATCATGGAAGATGCCGCTGAGCACCACGCAGTCGACCCGTGCCCGCTTGAAGACCACGTCTTCCAGATCGCGGGCCAAGATATCGTTGCGCGCATCGCAGCCGTTGCGGTCTGGGTCCTTCCAGCCTTTGCCGAATTGATCACGTGCATAACCGGTTTTTGGCGCTCGCCCCTTGCTCTCGATCTGTTCAAGCAGGGTGAGGGAATTCGCGAACTCATCTTTATCGCCCAGCGTGGTTGTCGGTTGGGCGGTGGCCTCGGGGACCAGCTCTGAAAGCTCCAATGATCCAAGCGAAGCGCAAGCACTCAAGCCAAGGGTGGCGGCTACCAGCGTGATGGAAATAATTCGTCGCGATAAGCGCATGCCCGGGGAATTCTCCTGCTTCGATAGGACCTTGGTGGATTCGTCTTCCGCCTGTAGAACTCTATTCGTTGCCACCGACAAGAGGAGTTGTTCACCTGCGTGTTCAAATGTGAGATGATTCGAGCCGCGATCTTGGGGGAGCAGCAATAGAGAACTCCTGATCTGACGCGCCTTGTCTAGAATCGGCCAGGCCACGGTCAGTGGAATGCTTCACGGCATTGGGAGCAGGACAGACCGAGGATGACGACCGTCACGCCGCTGCCCCAATCGGCAATTTGGCTCTGCCGTCGAGCTCCACAGCAGACTTCAGAGTTGGAGAAACGGATCGTTCTTGATTAAGCAGCGAGAGGCCCGAATTGCCCGTCACGGTCCGGAACTTCGCCCGGTGGCTAGTTGGCGGGTGCAGTTTCCACGTTCTTGTTCCCCCGCCAGCAATTCCTTGGTCCATTGCACGAGATCATGATTCAACGGTGAATTTTCTCCGACGAGCCCCAGATGATCTAGGCCGTCATATTCGCGGTAGAGCAGATCGCTTCCAGCTGCGCACGCGTCGACGCGCCACGCGCGTTGCATGGAGGGGAGCACCAGCGAATCGGCAGTTCCCTGTGAGACAAAAGTTGGTACAGAAGTCACTTGTGGCGCCGAGTTCTCTCGCAGTAGATCGCCGATGGGTCCAGCCAAGGCTTCTTCGCCGATGACCGCGTCGAATAGTTGAGAGCTGGTGGCCAGCGCGGTGAGTACGTCTTTGCCGGAGAAGCACAACTGTGAAATGTGCTCGACGGCGGAGCGGACCGATGAGTTCTGTTGCGCGGAGATCTCCAATTGGGGGTAGATCTTCTCCCAGGCGGAGGCAATATAGCTGGTGACGATCTTTCCCGAAGCCTCGTCCTTGATTCCTGTCGCAAGTCGAGTCAGATCCGTTGCCGGAGCCATCCCGGCAGTACCGAGCACTTCCAGTTCAGGAGCATATCTCTTGGCACGAGCCGCACCGAAAAGGGCCGCATGACCGCCTTGCGAATGCCCCCAAAGCACTGTTTGCTGGCTTAGATTCACCTCGGGAAACTCGCCCGCCGCACGGGTCGCGTCCAAGACCGCGTAGGCCTCGGAATCGCCGACCAAATAGGGGTGTGGGCCTTTGGTCCCTAGGCCGACGTAGTCGGTTGCGACTACCGCCCAACCAGACTTCAGGATCTCATTGCGTGCAACGCCGGGTCCATCTTCGTAGGGGGCCTCTGACTGCGACAGCCCGCAGCGGGGAATCAGGCCCTTGGTGCCGTTGGCCCAAGAAATGACCGGATGCCTGGCATCAGGGTTTCGGAGCGGAACGGTGACCACTGCCGAAGCTATGGCGGGACGGTTATCGGCAAGCGTGGTTGTATAAAGGATGCGCCAGGCCTGCGTATCGCTCGGCCTCTCTCCTTCGAGCACTGCCGAACGGATCAGCCGGCCGGGTTCGTCGGGAACCGAGCTTGGTGGCAGGTAGAACTGGTCCGCAACCGCCTGTCCGTTGCTGGAATAGAGCCATGCGGTGGCAGCGCCGGCGGCAAGCAGGAGCACGAGGCAACCGGCGATGGCAAGGGTGAGTCCCTTCTGCCCCAGCCGGGAGAGCCACCGGGGGATCTTGGGAAGCCGGTGTGCAAAAGTTTCGTAAATATTGTGCAGTCCCAAGAGGACCAGCCAGGCGCCAAAGGCTACGCCGAGTACCCACAGCGACAGCCTAGGCCAGAAGATAACCAGCACCGAACCAAATAAGCCAACCATTACGGTCAGCACCCCACGCACCGAGGGCTTGCGCTCGCCTTGAACTACCGGGAGCGCTCTGAGCAGTCCGCCGGCGAAGAGCGCAAGCGAGACGAGCAAAGCGAGCATCGGCAGGGATGCGGAGCGCCAGATGAGCAGGGCGATACCAGCGAGGATCAGCACAACTGGGCCAGAGAGATGTGCCGCTCGCCGGCTGCTTGCCTGCCACGCGGCTGGCAGACGCAATAGGCCGGTGAGAATCAACCCCGAGCAGAGCAACAGGACGATGAGAGATACCGAAGCTGCGGAGTTGGTTGCCAGCGCGAGCCCGATAATGACCAATAGCAACCCGCCGAAGGCACCGAGCAGTCGCCGGGTGCGGGGGAGCTGAGCCATTAGTTGATCCTCGGTTCACTTCGAAAAGATACCGCTCCCTACGATATCGCTCGCTGACCTGAGGCGCTAACGCTAGCGCCTCAGCGTCCAGTAGGAAGAAACGTGGACGTACTTCTTATTCAGACCCCATTGAGCGGTGATATTCGAGATGGCTTTCGCGGTGGATCGCTCGGCGTGTGCCATCACGCTTGTCCCGGGGCCGGGCTGTCCCAGCGCTAGAAGCGCCGGGGGAAGCAGATCGCTGGTTCCGGGGCGAAGACCGTCCCGGTGCAACCAGCGTAGCTCGATCCCGGCCGGATGCTCGATTTCAAATTCGCTCGCGGCCCCGGCCACTTCCAACAGCGCAATTCCTTGGGCATCCGCACGCAGCATACTCAACGCCACGGAAACGGCCGGAATTCCCGCCTCATCGGCTGCGAACAGATAGTTCCCGGCCTTCGAGCTCGGCGTGAATTTGCCACGTGGGTCCGAGATTACCAGTGGGTCGCCCGGCAGTACCTTGGCGGCCCACGAGCCACCGTAACCACGGTCTCCATGCACTACGAAGTCAATGGCCAGCTCTTCTGCCGACCGGTCGACCCAGCGGATGGTGTAGGAACGTGAGCGTGGAACCTGCTCGCGGGGCAGTCGATGGCGCAACGCCTTCAAATCGTAGGGGGCGGTGAGCCCCAGCTCGCGATCGGCAAAGTACACCTTGACGTACTGATCCGCCTTGCCGTTCGGACGGAACCCGGCGAGTCGATCGGCTCCGGCGATCACCCGGATCATTTCCGGACTCAAATGCTCCACGCGTTTAACCGCCAGCACGTGTTGGCCCATCCCGTGGTTCAGAGGAGCTGGCTCGGTGAGTTCGAGGCGGCCCTTCTTGTGCTCGGAGATCTCGCCGGGATTTTTGATCTGCCTGCCCTGGACGCTCTTGCCCAACACGCGTCGTGCGGCGGCCAATGCCGCCGCAGCTCCGGCGCGTTCGGCGGCCTGGAGCAGTTCGTCGGTCTGTTGCTCGGAAAGCTCGAACCCTTCATGCTGCGCGTTCTTCAGTTCCTTCTTGGCAATCTTGTAGCCGAGTTTTCCGCCCGCCCTTTCGGCACGATTGACCGCCTGCAGGATGAAGTGCTCCGATGCGGACACGACCAGTTGCGGAGCGTGCTTGCTGTATCTGTGATGCTTTGACACGACCTGTGCTCCCGACTCTTGCGCCCGCTGGAAATGTTCTTGATCCGAGTGTGCGCTGTCTAGAGGGAGCAAACAAGCCCCACAGGGAAGGCAAGGCAAGGTTCCGCAACAACTCCCGGTGGCCTTGTCTTTCGAATGCGCCAATTTCGCTCCGGGAGGACGGAGTTCAAGGGCAAAAATTCTTCACCCGCCAAAGGCAATTCCTGAGATTTAACCGAGAGCTATCTGGAATAGGTAGCCAGATGAAGAGCTCCTGCCTAGGCTGGGGATCGGGTGAAAGGAGCACGTCATGAAGAAAATCCTCATGGTACTAACCAGTGTTTCCGAGATCGGCGACACGGGAGAAAAAACCGGATACAACGTGGCCGAGGCCGCGCATCCATGGAAAGTATTCAAGGACTCCGGGCATTTCGTAGACTTTGCCTCGATCAAGGGCGGACAGCCACCCCAGGACACGGTGGACACCGAGGACCCAATCCAAGTGGCATTCACGCAGAATGAGGCTACGCGGGCGGGCCTTTACAACACCGCGCGGGTCCAGGTCGTGGACCCCGGACAATATGATGGCGTCTACCTGGTCGGTGGCCATGGAACCATGTGGGACTTCCCAGAGAATGAGGGGCTGCAGAAACTTGTAGCCAGCGTCTACGATGCAGGGGGACTGGTCGGTGCGGTTTGCCACGGTTCTGCTGGATTGCTCGACGTCGAATTGAAAAATGGGTTGCGCCTCATCGAAGGGCGAACCGTCGCGGCATTCACCAACGAAGAAGAGGTCGCCGTCGGCAAGGACAAGGTTGTCCCGTTCCTTCTCGTCGACAGGCTGGTGGAACAAGGCGCCATTCACGAGGCGGCTGAAAACTTCGAAGAAAAGGTGGTCGTCGACGAGCGTCTGGTCACCGGCCAGAATCCGGCGTCCGCAGCTGGTGTGGCCAAGGAGATGGAGAAGCTTTTCGCTCAAGTGATTCAGCAGGAGAAAGCCGCCGAGCAGCATGACGCCGAAGACCTTCGCGCCCAGCATGATGCCAAGAAGTCGGCATCGCGCAGGGAACACGATGAGCACAAGCACCACTAAAACCGCTGGATCCCGAGCCGGGGAACACCTCGAATCGGCATGAATACGGCGAACGGCCCGTCTCCTCACCGAGGAAACGGGCCGTTGGCCGTATTGGGCTATTAGCGCGGAGGCTTAGCCGAAGTACTTCTCCATGGTGCCTTCGTGCGCGGCACGCAGGTCCTCGACGGACACGGTGAATTCACCCTGTACCTCCAAGGCCCTCGATTCCGCATCGACGATGCCCAGGCGAGCCACGGTCACACCGCGGGCGCTGGTCATGTCGTTGAAGCGAACCTCTTCGCTGCGCGGAACCGCAACCAGTGCGCGGGACTGCGACTCGGAGAACAGCGCGGTGAACGAATCGACACCGTCACGCTTCTTGATGTCGTCCAGGGCCACACGGGCACCGACACCGTAGCGCAGGACCATTTCCGACAGCGCGGCCGCAAGGCCGCCCTCGGAGAGGTCATGCGCCGCGTCGACCATGCCGTCGCGGCTGGCGTTGATCAGGATCGCGCCGAGTTCCTTCTCAACCTCCAGGTCCAGCTTCGGCGGCAAGCCGCCGAGGTGTCCGCGCAGGTTGGCGAATTCGGAACCGTCCAGCTCGTCGAAGGTCTCGCCGATCAGGTAGATCGCCTGGCCGTCGGCCTCTTCGCGCCAGCCCGATGGGGTGCGGCGTGCCACGTCATCCAGCTTGCCCAGGGTCGCAACGACCGGGGTCGGGTGGATCGCGGTGGTGCCGGTCTGGTTGTACAGCGAGACGTTGCCGCCGGTCACCGGGACGCCGAGCACCTTGCAGGCGTCGGACAGTCCGCGGATGCCTTCGGCCAGCTGCCACATGACATCCGGATCCTCGGGGGAGCCGTAGTTCAGGCAGTCCGAGACCGCCGCAGGGATCGCGCCGGAGGTGGCGACGTTGCGGTAGGACTCGGCCAGCGCCAGCTGGGCACCCAGGTAAGGGTCCAGGTAGGTGTAGCGGCCGTTGGCATCGGTAGCGATGGCTACGCCAAGCCCGGTTTCCTCATCGATACGGACCACGCCTGCATCATCCGGGGAAGCAAGGGCGGTGTTGCCACCGACGTAGCGGTCGTACTGGCGGGTGATCCAGGACTTGTCGCACATATTCGGGCTGGCGATCAGCTCGAGCACCGCAGCCTTCAGCTCTTCACCGGTGGCCGGAAGGTTCGCCCCGGCCTCCGAGGACCTGAAGGTATCTGCCTGCAGGGCGTCCTGCCAGCTTGGGCGAGCATACGGACGGTCATAGACCGGGCCGTCGTGGGCGACGGTCTTCGGATCCACGTCCACGATGACTTCGCCATCCCAGGTGATGATCAGGCGGTTGGTGTCGGTGACCTCGCCGAGCCAGGAGTACTCCACGGAGTACTTGGCCATGACGGCTTCGAAAGCCGCGACGTTCTCCGGGGTGACCACGGCCATCATGCGTTCCTGGGACTCCGACATCAGGATTTCGCCCGGGGTCAGGGTCGGGTCGCGCAGCAGCACATCGGTCAGCTCGACACGCATGCCGCCCTCGCCGTTGGAGGCGAGCTCGGAAGTGGCGCAGGAGATGCCGGCGGCACCCAGGTCCTGGATGCCCTCGACCAGGGAGGCCTTGAACAGGTCCAGGCAGCACTCGATGAGCACCTTCTCGGCGAAGGGGTCACCGACCTGCACGGCCGGGCGCTTGGAAGGCTTGGTGTCGTCGAAGGACTCGGAAGCCAGCACCGAGGCGCCGCCGATTCCGTCGCCGCCGGTGCGCGCGCCGAAGAGCACCACCTTGTTGCCCACGCCCGAGGCGTTGGCCAGGCGCAGGTCTTCGTGGCGCAGCGCGCCGACTGCCAGCGCGTTGACCAGCGGGTTGCCCTGGTAGATCGGGTCGAAGACGGTTTCGCCGCCGATGTTCGGCAGGCCCAGCGAGTTGCCGTAGCTGCCGATGCCGGAGACCACGCCGTGCACCACGCGCTGGCTGTCGGGGTGGTCGATCGCGCCGAAGCGCAATGGGTCCATCACGGCGATCGGGCGGGCGCCCATGGAGATGATGTCGCGCACGATGCCGCCGATGCCGGTGGCCGCACCCTGGTGCGGTTCGACGAAGGAGGGGGAGTTGTGCGATTCGATCTTGAAGGTCACGGCCCAGCCGTCGCCCAGGTCGGTGACGCCGGCGTTTTCGCCGATGCCGACCATCAGGTCCTTCTTCATCTCCTCGGTGACCTTGTCGCCGAATTGGCGTAGGTGGTTCTTGGTGGACTTGTACGAGCAGTGCTCGGACCACATCACCGAGTACATGGCCAATTCGGCCGCGGTCGGGCGGCGGCCCAGGATCTTGATGATCTCCGCGAACTCGTTGTCCTTCAGGCCCAGCTCGGCCCACGGCAGTTCCACATTCGGGGTGCCGGCCGCGTTATCGACGGTGTCGATATTGAATTCCTTGGTCACTTCCTGGCTCACTTCTTGCCTCCAACGAGGTGGGTCAAAACACTGGTGAAGAACGTCAGACCATCGGTGCCGCGGTGATCCGGACCGAAACCGGCCTCGATGGCGTGCTCCGGGTGAGGCATGAGGCCCACCACGTTGCCCGCCGCATTGGAGATGCCGGCGATCGAACGGCGCGAGCCGTTCGGGTTCCAGCCCACGTAGCTGAACGCCACGCGGTTCTCGGCCTCGAGCATGTCCAGGGTCTTCTCGTCGGCCACGTACTGGCCGTCCTGGTTCTTCAGCACGATGGTGATCTCCTGGCCGGCTTCGTAGCCGTTGGTCCAGGCGGTCTGGTTGTTCTCCACGCGCAGCAGCTGATCGCGGCAGAGGAACTTCAGGTGGTCGTTCTTGATCATCGAACCGGGCAGCAGGTGCGACTCGGTGAGGATCTGGAAACCGTTGCAAATGCCCAGCACGGGCAGCTTGGCTTCGGAGTTCGCGGCATCGACGATCTTGGACATCATCGGTGCGAAACGGGAGATCGCGCCGGCGCGCAGGTAGTCGCCGTAGGAGAAGCCGCCGGGGATCACCACGGCGTCAACGTCCTGCAGCTCGGTGTCGGCGTGCCACAGGGACACCGCTTCGGCACCGGCTGCGCGCACCGCACGAGCGGCGTCGCGGTCATCGAGGGTGCCCGGGAAGGTCACCACGCCGATGCGCGCTCCAGAAAGTTCGGAAGTTGGCGTCGAGTAGTCGCCAATCAAGGGAAGTTCTGTGCTCATTAGTCTTCGACTACCTCGACGTTGACAACGTCCTCGATGACCGGGTTCGACAGCAGGGTCTCCGCCGCTTCGCGCGCCTGGGCGAGGATTTCTTCGGTCACCTCGCCGTTGACGGTGAGTTCAAAGCGCTTGCCCTGGCGGACAGCTTCGAAGGAGGTGAAGCCTAGGCGGGGAAGTGCTCCCGCGATGGCCTTGCCCTGAGGGTCAAGGATTTCTGGCTTGAGCATGACATCTACAACGATGCGGGGCATCCGGCATATCTCCTGTTGGCGAGGTTAAGTTAAATGCCACACGGAGTTGCCGTCTCACACCAGGGGGATTTGGCGCTCCGCGAGCTTGCTTTACAAGTCTACCGGGTATGTGACGCGCAAAACGCAGGGGTGTGTGCAACTACCGCTTTAGCGGCGATTAAGACGTGTGATATTCGGCTCGTGGGCTGGGTCACCGGAGCGTGCAAGTAAGCTGGATACGTGCAAAACTCCAAGGAAACCCGCTGTCCCTGCCGTGAATTGGACGCAGTGCAGCGCAGCTACGCGCAATGCTGCCAGCCCTTTCATGACGGACGGACCGACCGGTCAGCGCTGCCCGACACCGCAGAAGAGCTGATGCGCTCGCGTTATAGCGCTTTTGCCTTGGGACTGCGCCGGTATTTGCTTGAGACCTGGCATGAGACCACCCGGCCCAAGGAACTGGAGCTGGATGCCCAAATGCGCTGGCTGGGCATGGTCATCCTTGCAACCCGTGCAGGAGGCGCCACCGCGACGCGTGGAGTCGTGGAATTCGAGGCGCACTACAGCCTCGGGCAGGATCGGGACAGCCAGCGCGAAGTCAGCTCGTTCGTGCGGGAAGACGGAGCCTGGTTCTACGTCGACGCCCTGTAGCGGAACTCGCCGCGCTATTTGCTGGAGTTGCGCAGGGCCGAAAGCATCTGCGGCTGGTTGCGCTTCTCGGCAAGTTCGAAGGCGTTGGATCCGGAAGGGTCGGTCAGGTGCGGATTAGCCCCGGCGGCCAAGAGTAGGCGGGCTATGGACAGCGAATTATTCGAGCCCTGGCCCAAGGAGATGGTCACATGCAGTGCGCTCCAGCCAAGATCATTGACCTTGTCCAGCGGGATATCGTGCTGCAGCAGGACACGAACCGATTCCACCTGTCCGGCTTCGCTGGCCACGAACAAGGCGGTGCTGCCCAGCCGATCGACGCTGTTTACGTCGGCGCCGTGGGCCAGTGCGGAACGCAGCACGTCTTCGAGGCCAAAGGCGCTGGCTCGCAGAAATGGTGATTCCTGGGACTTGTTTTTTGCGTTAGGACTCGCCCCATCGGCCAGCAGCAGCTTGGCGACCTGATGATTGCGGTCCAGCACCGCGCGCATCAGCGGAGTGTTCCCCCGTGCGTCTTTGGCTTCCAGCTCGGCGCCGTCTTTCAAGGCTTTACGCACCGAGTCGACATCGCCTTCGGCAACCGCCGCAAATAGAGCGGTGGTTGAGGTCGAATGGATCGGTCCGCTTTGGGTCAACGGCTTGATGCTGGCAGATCCAGAGGAAGCTGCACTCGACAAGGGGGCAACGCTTCCTTGGGAAGCGGCGGGGTTCGACGTCGACTTGGCGCGCGCGCTCGTGGCGGATTTGGTTGCCAGGCCGGTGCTGGAACTGGTGGCGGCAGATGGCTTGCTCTGCGCGCTGGAGGGAGCAGCAGCAGGACTTTGCACCGGCAAATTTGTCGGGCTATTGGAAGAGGTGGCCGACGGGACGGGGGCCGCTTGGGGGACTGAAGAAGCGCAACTGCTGCAAGCTCCAAGTACGGCGGCCAAGGGGAGCGCTAGCAATGCGTAGCCACGTCGTTGCGTGGAATGCCCGTGTCGAAGTGCCATCTTTCCTTTCAATGATCCGCGGTTTTCCGGTAGCGGTGATGTTCCTGCCGAATGTCGATCTGCTAGTGAGCATATCGGGGAAAGCTGAAAATTTGCGGTCAATAACCGTCGAAATCTCTTTGCGCCCCAGGCTCAGGCTTCTTCGCTAAAATTGGAGGCACCATGGAATGCCTTTACTTCTCCGCCGGACGTTGCCGTTCATGCACCCAAATGACGGTGCCGTACGTTGACCAGCTCCAGGCCAAAGCCGACCACTGCGCCACCGCGCTCGCGCAGTTCCCCGACCTGCAATTCTTGCCGCCGCAGGCCAGCTCCGAATCGGGCTTCCGCAACAAGGCGAAAATGGTGATCTCCGGAACTACCGAGAATCCGACCATCGGAATCCTCGACGCCGACGGCCACGGCGTAGACCTGCGCAACTGCGGGGTTTGCGCTCCCGAACTGCGCGCGCTGTTCCCGGTGATCGAGCGCTTCATCAAGGAACTGAAACTCATCCCCTATGACGTGCCCAAGGGCAAGGGACAGCTCAAGCACGTCATCCTCACTCTTTCGGACACCGGAGCGGTCATGGTGCGCTGGGTGCTGCGCACCAAGAAGCACTTCGTGGCCCTTCGCGATTCCCTGCCTCAATTCCTCGAGCTGCTCCCGCGCCACAGCGTGGTTTCGGTGAACTTCCTGCCCGAGCACAAGGCCGTCTTGGAGGGTGAAGAAGAAATCATCCTCACCCGCCGCACCACCTTGGAATTCGGCCTGAATGGCGTGCCGATGCACCTGCGCCCGCAGGGGTTCTTCCAGACGAACACCGAGATTGCCGCCGCGCTGTACCGCCAGGCGCGCCAGTGGATTACCGATGCGAATCCTGCCAGCCTCTGGGACCTGTACAGCGGGGTGGGCGGCTTCGCGCTGCACTGCGCCGAAGGCGGGCGTCGGGTGCAGGGAATCGAAACCAGCACCGAGGCGGTGGCCGCGGCGCAGGTCGCGGTGGAGGAGCTGGGCCTGGAGAACACAACGTTCACCGCCACGGACGCCACCGAATTCGCATTGGCTGCCGAGCAGGCGCCGGAAGCGGTCATCGTCAATCCGCCGCGTCGGGGCATCTCGTCCGAGTTGGCGCAGTGGCTCAACGATTCGACCGTGCAGCATGTGGTGTACTCCAGCTGCAATTCGGTTTCGCTGGCCCGGGACCTCGCGAGGCTGGACAAATTCACCGCGAAGCAGGCCCGGGTGATGGACATGTTCCCGCAGACCAATCACTACGAGGTGATCGTTCGTCTCGAACGCGCCGCAGGCTAAACGCCCATAGATGCGCAAAGGGTGGCCGGAACCATTAGCAGGTTCCGGCCACCCTATTGCGTGCTAGCGGTCCAAGGTGGCCGTGCGCATATCGAGGCGCTGCATGATCTGGTCAACCATATGCGGGTCAACCCCGGGCTCGCGCCGGGCACGGAGCAACTCGTCGCGGGCCGCCGCCAGTGCCGTGGACTGAATCGCATCGGCCTTGGTGATCACCGCGCGCAACTGGGTGTATTTTTCATCGGTGATCGCGTCATGCGTATCCGGATCGGTCAGCAAGATGTTGTGCAGGTCGTGCATGCGTCGGGTGACCACATGGCGGTAGTTCTCCGGCAGCTGCTGCAGCTCAATATTCTGCTTCAGGGTCTGCACCGCAACTTCTTCGGCCCGGCGAGCGAGCGCCCGGCGGGCCTTCTTGGTGGCCTGGTCATTGCCGCGCAGCTTGAGCGCCCGCATCAGCATCGGCAGCGTCAGCCCCGGGACCACGAGGGTGGCGAGCAGTACGGAGCAGGCGGCAACCACCACGAAGTTCCTTCCCTCGATGGGGGCACCTTCCGCGGTGAACTTCGGCAGAGCCAAGGCGAGCGCAAGGGTAGCCAGTCCGCGCATGCCGCACCAGGTGAGCACCAGCGAATCCTTGGCCGCGGAGACCTTCTCCATCCCGCGCCGGGCATTTGGCAGATAGTAGGTGCCGAACATCCAGAGCGTCCGAACCAGGATCACTACGACACAGATGGCAAGGATTCCGGGAATGAACCCGAGCAGGTTGCTGCCCTCTTCCTGGATGACCGAGTTCATCTCCAGGCCCATGAGGCCAAAGGCCAGACCGGTGGCCAGCATTTCGAGCACCTCCCAGAAGGCGTGCCGGGTCAAGCGTTCTTGCGAGTCCTGCGGACGGTCGCGGCGGCCCAGCTCCAGGGCCAGCACCACGACCGCGACCACGCCGGAGGCATGGACTTCCTCGGCCAGCATGTAGACGGCGTAGGGTGCCACCAAGGTTGCCGCGCAGCGCGCCGCCAGGTTAGGCACGAAGCGGTTCAGCCAACCAACAATCCAGGCCATGGCGATGCCCACGATGATGGCCACCGCCGCACCGATCAAGAATTTCGGAATGAGATCCAAGCCGACCTCGGTGCCATTCAGCGTGGCGGTGACCGCAAGCTGGAAGAGCACGATGGCCATCGCGTCATTGAACAGTCCCTCGGTCTCCAGCAGGGAGGTGAGCCTCCGCGGCATTTTCACCTTCGTCGCAATCGCGTCCACCGCTACCGGGTCCGGCGGGGCGACGATGGCGCCGAGGGCGATCGCCAAGGGAACCGACAGGAAGGGCGCGAAGGCCAGCGAGGTTGCCGCCACCGCGCCGGCGGTTACCACGATCAGCACCACCGCGAGGCGGATCAGCGCCTTCCAGCGCAGCCGGAACACCGACCAGGAGCTGCGCTGCGCGGTGGCAAAGAGCAACGGCGGCAAGAAGATGGGCAGGATCAGTGCCGGATCGATATGCAGTTCAGGCATGAACGGGAGAAAGCCGGCCAAGGTGGCGAGGATGAGCATCAGGATTGGATAGGGGAGCTTGATGCGCTCACCCAGCCCGACAATCAAAATAGTGGCGAACAGCAGCGCGATGATCAGCAGGAAGAACTCCATAGTCTTCCTATTCTAGTCGCTGGAGCTATCCGTGGCGGCATCTAGAGGAGGATATAACGGGTTATTTCATGCCCTCGCCCAGCAGCGGGGCCAATGCATCCCATTCGCTAATCGCGCAGCCATTGTGGCGGTCGAAGCTCGTATCGACTTGTTTCCCACCTAATTTTCCGCTGATCCTTGCCGTCGCGGGCCCGCCATAGATCTCGGTGCAGCTTTGCTGCGGCGAGCGTTGCGGGGTGAGCACTTCGGGATTCTTGGCCAATAACGCACAGGCGGCATTCGACTCGGGCAGCGTACTGGAATCAGCGGCCTGGGCGCCGCGGCAGGATAGATGGTATTCGCTGTCGACGGATTTCCCCTCGAAGCTGATGCTGATCTTGAGGTCTGCGTCAGCGCCAACGGGTGAGGTGCCCGCGGTGGGAGCCGAACTGGCGCAACCAGCGAGCAGCAGCCCGGCCAGTAGCGGAGCTACGAAAACCAGGCCCGTGTGCGCCTTCCGATTCTTCAGTCGTCCCATGAACCAATTGTGCTTCCCTTTTAGTTCAACACGCTAGCGTTCCGAGGCAATTGGCAGGCTGAGCACCACCTGCAATAGTTCCATCCGCAGCTTCTCCGCCCGCAGGGCGAACTCCTTTTGCAGACGCACATAGTGCGCCTTGCCCTCCGGAGTCTCGATTTGGATCGGCTCTTGGCCCCAATCCCCAAGGTCATAGGGCGAAGCTTGCATGTCCATGGTGCGGATATCCCACGCCAGTTCAAAGCAGTCCATGACCAGATCGCTGGGAACTGCCGGGCTCAACTTGTAGGCCCATTTATACAGGTCCATATTTCCATGCAGGCAGCCCGGCTGTTCGAGGTCGCGTTGCGTCTCACGGGTTGGCTGCAGCTCGTTGAGCGGCACCGCCTCCGGAGTGTAGAAACGGAAGGCATCAAAATGCGTGCAACGGATCTTATGGTTTTCCACGACCTCGTCCGTGCCCGTCGCGCCGAGGCGAAGCGGCAGGTATTCGTGGCGTATCCCGTTGACCTCGGACTTGTAGGCCATCGCCCATTCATGCAATCCGAAGCAGGAGAAATTCGCCGGCTTCTGTACCGTATTGCGCAGCAGGATGCGGGCAAATTCGATCACCCTGGCCCGTGACTGGGAGAATTTCTCAAGATCGAGTTCTACCCCCGGTCCTGCCGGGGCTTCCACGCTGCGGTAGAACTTCCAATCTTCTCGTTCGTGGGCCTGCTCGCCGAGCAGCGCCACGCCAACGCCCGGGTGCCAACGGTAGAGCTGGCCTGGCTTCTGCGTGTAGTAGGTGAAAAGGAAATCCTCGATGGGATGTTTGGCCCCGGTCATTCTGCGCTGCACAAATGGTTCGCCAAAGGCCCGAGCACGGACCTCATGCGCGGCGGCACGCTGCATCCAGTGCGGGGCTTCCAAAGCTGTGGCGGTTAGGGGCATACTTCTAATTATTCAATTCATGGGCCGGCGAAACCAGTTTGGTACGCCAACTCACACATCCTGCATAGGAGTACACCATGGAAAACTTCCCTCCCTGGGAGCCGCCAATGGACGGCACCGAGGAAGCGCACCTGCTCGGCATGCTCGACCGGTTGCGCACCACCTTCAGGTATAAGGCCGACGGACTGGACATCGAGCAACTAGCGGCGAGGCTGCCGAGCAGCGATCTGAGCATCGGTGGACTGCTGCAGCATCTGGCGGTAGTCGAAGATGAAAACTTTGCCTACTTGATCGCCCGCGGACAACCGGAGATCGTGCTTGAATTCTCTGCCGAGGGGCGCGACCAGTTCGCGGTGAACGCCGAAGAGAACCCGGAAGCGCTTTATGCGCGCTACGACAAAGCCGTGCTTAGGAGCAGGGAGGTTCAGGCACAGGTAGTTGCCGCGGGTGAACTAGATGCGCCCTCTGCCTTGGAATACGAGGGAAAACACGCGAGCGTACGACGATTAATCTGCGATGTGATCGAGGAATACGGCCGGCATACCGGTCACGCGGATCTGCTGCGCGAGGCGATCGACGGACGGGTGGGCGAAGACCCTCCCTTTGAATACCGTCCACCTTGGTAGGCGTGATTTAAGGTTTCGGCTAAGCAAGCTTGAATCGCGAGATAGCTTGAATGAAAAAGTGGACAGTGCCGAATCGGGATTGCTTTTTTGGATCGTCCAGCTGCTTTCTAAGCGCATCTAGCAAGTCGTTGGGCATCAGCTTAAATATGTCTCGCAACGGAGGTCATGTACGTGATTCCTCGGGACCGTTTACAAGACATAGTTGCAAGAATTGAAAGTGCTGAATAGTCGCGGTTCAGCGAACAGGCCTGCGTGCTCTGGCGGGACGTCTCACAACCCTTAGGTTATGAGGCACCTTGTAAATGTATCTCTCAACTGCTTCCAAATGCTTCTGCCATACATTTTGATGCACAGATCTCTAATAGATGCCTAAATGGCTCTCCGCAACCGAGGATGTAGCACCACGGACGCGACGACTACCCGCTCTATACGGCCCGCCGGACACTATTGACCGGGGATGGATTGCTCACTGAGAAGCAGATTGAACGGCTTGATGCCTTGCTTGCTGATCAGCAGCACGAGCCAGTGCCATTTACCTGGAACGTCTATCAGCGCATCGTTGACGCCTACCGGCAAAAGGAGAGGAACATCGGTAAATGGGTCATGGAGATAACCAAGGCGAAAATTTCTGCACAGTTGCCCGAACTGGCATCACTGGCCGAAATCTGAAACGCAGGTTTAGGGACTTCCTGGCCTACTTCGACCGGGAAAACGCCTCGAACGGGCCTACCGAAACGATCAACTGACGGCCGGAGCACCTACGCGACAACGCACTGGGATTCAGGAACCTGGCGAATTGTATTGCCCGCTCGCTCTTGGAATCCGGCGGGTTCAGGGTAAAGCATAAATTAGCCCAACGGCTTCATCTCGATGTATGGGGCGAGCGACTTCTGTTCTTCCGGGAACCAGCGGGTTGCTCGTTGGCTGAGTATACTGCAAACATCAGGGCCGCCGGTGCGGAGGTCCGATTCCACGTTTCTCGATGCTTTGCCGATTCCGGCTGGTTGGCAAGCGCTGTACTTGGTGATCTTGTATGATGGTGATGGCTTCTTCGGTGCTGTCCTCTGCTCCAGTAGTCACCGGCTTTCCATGTTAGAGACTAGCCTTAAGATGCTTATTTTCCTTTTTCTTGGTGACCATCCATAAGTCCTACCAGCATGTGTTTGCGTGAGCGCTCAATGCCGGAGGAGACAGTGTCTCTGATCTCATCTTCAGAGCCATTTTTTATGACTTCAACTAACTTTCCATGATTCGTGGCCTTGTACGGTTGTCCTTGCATACCTTGGTAGTTCAGGAAACGCTCAATTTCTTCATGAAGTGTCTTGACCGTTTGGGCGAGCACTGGGATCCGCGAGAGTTCGGCAATCTGCACGTGGAGGATCCGATTCATTTCGTTCCGGGTCTGGCGGTCAAAATCCGGGTTCGTACTTGCTGCGCTTAGCGCTTCAAGGCTTTCTAATTCTTCTGCTGTTGCTCTATGGGAAGCGAGAACTGCGGCTTCGGGTTCAAGTAATGCCCTCATGCGATAGGTGTCTTGAAGCTCACCAAAATCGATGGCTTTCACAAGTGTTCCCCTTCGTGGGATGACAACGACTAGGCCTTCGCGCCGCAGAACATTAATTGCTTCACGAATTGGTGTTCTGCTCATGCCGTACTCTTCGGCCAGCGCGGTATCGAGGATCAGTGAGCCCGGTCGAAATCTGCAGCGCAAAATATCGCGCTTGAGAGCCTCATACGCGCGGTCCGCCATAGAGCCCGCTTTATTCACCACTTCTAACCTCGCTCTTTTTTATCCCTGCGTAAATGTGAGGCTTGACACTCTGCCAAGAACAAGTATAGCATTCTCGAGATATATCACGAGAGTAACACCGTAATGCACACTGGGTAGGTTTTACTGGACCAGCGCCTTCCCTGTTTAGTACTTCATGCAATTTGAGCATGTCCTTCACTTCGTAATCTCGACGATTGATCAAGAAAAGGTTTTCAGGAAGATGACACAAACTCCTGTTGGGACTACTGACGTTCCCACAAACCGCTTATATCGTGCTCTAAGCGCCATCGAAAGGGCCGGTAACAGGCTTCCACACCCTCTGTGGCTCTTTGTAATTCTCTGCCTTGTGTTGGGAGTTGTCAGTGCAGCTTTGGCTGCCTTCGGCGTCACAGTTACGCTGCCCACGACCGGTGAAGACGTTGCCGTTCGGAATCTTTTTTCCTTTGAGGGGATCAAGTTTGCGCTCGAATCGGCGTTGACGAACTACGCTACTTTTCCGCCTTTGGCTACCATCGTCGTAGTCCTACTGGGTGTGAGTGTTGCGGAGCGTAGCGGTCTTCTCACCGCAATATTGCGCATCACCATAGGACGACTGCCCTCGTTTATGCTAACGTTCTCCATCGCTTTCAGCTCGATGATCGCCCACATCATGAGTGACTCGGCATACCTGGTCATGATCCCGCTGGGAGCCTTAGCTTTTCGCGCAGCAGGCCGCAGCCCTGTATTAGGCCTCATGGTTGCCTACGCTGCAACAGCCGTGGGATTTAACGCCAGCCCGCTAGTAACACCCCAAGACGCCATCCGTTCTTCCCTTTCCACCGCTGCCGCGCACATCGTGGACGAGAACTACACCATCACTCCTGTCGCCACATACTTCTTCACTGCTGCCTCGTCGGTGGTCCTCGCGGCGACCATCGCCCTGATCGTGGACAAGTTCCTTGCGCGCCGGCCAGAATTTGGCGCCTCAACTATGGAAACCGATTTCCTGAAGGCCGATAAGCTCTTCAATGTTGTCAACGACAAGGGCGCTGCAAATGCTAGTCAAATTACGCTTAACAGCATTGAAAAGCGTGCCCTAGGTGTTTCAATGGGTGTCTTCGTCATTTGCGCCGTATTGGCGGTACTGGCCCTTCTGCCCGGATCGCCTTTCTTGGGTGAAGGTGGCAGCATCGTGACATCGGTCATCGTGAAGAACATCGCCATTGTTATCTGCGTGGTTTTCGCTCTCTTGGGGATTGTCTACGGAAAGATCACGGGCTCGATCCCTACACTGAGTGATGTGCCTCCGGCCATGGCAGAAGGTATTCGCACACTCGCTCCGGTCCTTGTACTGTTCTTCGTTGTGGCGCAGTTCCTGGCCTACTTCACCTGGACCAACATTGGCTCCGTGATTAGCGTCAATGGCGCACAGGCACTCAAATCGCTTGACGCACCACACCTCGTCATCTTGCTAGTAATCGTGCTGGCCATCAGCGTCTTGAACATTCTCATCTCGAGCGGCTCGGCAATGTGGTCAATCCTCGCCCCGGTTGTCATCCCCATGATGATGTACGTGGGCCTTCGGCCGGAAGCTTCCATGGTTGCCTTCATGATCGGTGACTCGGTAACCAACTGCATTACCCCGCTGAATGGTTACTTTGTCCTCGCGCTTGGATACGTCCAGCAGTTCCGGAAAGGAGCTGGCATCGGGACCATGCTCTCGTTCACCGTTCCCTTAGCTGTCGGTGTCCTTGTCGTCTGGTCGGCATTCTTCACTCTCTGGTACGCCTTGGGCATCCCGTTGGGGCCTGGTGTGCCAGTTCGGTAATCAACCACATCAAAACGTGCGCTGGAACCTCGGTGCGCACTTAAGAAAGAAGGAATACATCCTATGGGAAGTATCGCAATTGTCGGAGCTGGCAATGTGGGACAGGCCATTGCCGGCCACATGATCTTACTGGGCCATGATGTCCGACTGTTTTCACGCTGGGATAAAGATTTCGAAGATATCCGCGCGAACAATGGCATTGGTCTCACGGGAGATGTTGAAGGACACGCGGGCCATCCAATGATGACGATTGATCTCAGGAAAGCAGTTTCAGGTGCCGACACCGTCATCGTTGCCGCCCCAGCCTTTGCCCACGCGTATCTCTCGGAACAACTGGCCTCGATTCTGGAACCTGAGCAGTTGGTGGTCTTCCAGCCAAGTGTTTTGGGCAGCGCCGTCGAACTGTCAAAGCACTTCGGATTGGCTCAGCGGCAAGCCTGCCTCATCGCTGAAACCGCAACTAGCCTTTACACCTGCAGGTTACGCGGCCCGGCCCAGGTTTATATCGGCGCCATCAAGAACGCGGTGCAACTAGCAACCATTCCCCAATCAAGATCTCAAGAAGCCCTGGATCGACTGAGCCAGTACTTCGGGGATCGCTATGTTGCTGGCAGTGACACACTGTCTGTGGGCCTGGCCAATTGCAATGCGATCTACCATGTCCCACCCGCGGTGTTGAATATCAAGACTGTCGAAGATGGTGATGGGCTGCCGCAACATACACTTGTGACTCCAGGCGTTGCTGAAGTCATTAACGCGCTCGACCAGGAACGGCTCCTTCTCGCTCGGGCATTGGGTGTCGAAACCATTACCTTCTGGGAATTCCTGGAAAGCGCGTATGGTGTCACCGAGGGATCGTATGTAGAACGCATCGTTCAAGGTTACGGCCGGCAGGCATTCCCGGAACCAGATTCCTTGACCCACCGCTACTTCACCGAAGATATACCCTTTGGATTGGTCATCTGGAACTCGTTGGCTCAACAAATCGGATTGTCGTTGCCGCTGACGGATTCCTTCATTAAGCTCAGTGGCATCATCTGCGGAACTGACTTTGAAGACAGTGGACGCACGGCGGATATTTTGGGACTAGAAGGTCTTGATGCGCAGGCAATTAGGACAGCCTTTTTGCAGGGCACAGTTCCATTGGTCACTTCGTAGAACACAGCCAGATGAATTGAAGGTTCAAGAGCTAGTGAAATTTACGATCCAAGAGCCCATACCGTGCGTTTGATGCACGTTCTGTTGCCTTCGAATTCTAGAGAGTGTGTCTTCCAATTTTGCTGGAAGACACACTCTCTTTTTGTTGGAGCTAACTTCTTGAACATGCAGACACGGATAGCCTTTGATGTTTCTGGCCGTGCAGCTCAATGAGATTTACTATGCAGATTGAAGGAAGATGCTACGTTCTCATTGTCTTCGTCGTGGAGGATATCTCAGTAGGTTGCTCGGCACGGAACTGGGTTTCATATTCATCGCTCAGCCTCGCAAGCCCATCCGTCATGAGATGGTAGTACTTCTCCATGTCACGTATTCGGGAGAGAAACAGCTCCGATCCATCGGATGTGGTTGCGGTTCGTTCGGCCAAATCTTGTAACTTAGCAACTTGGTCGCGAGTGTGCTTAGCGCAGTTAACCCACGCGTCATCGGACCATTCATACTGGGCGCGTCGGACACCCGGTGTTTTAAGGCGACGGATAACCCCTGTGGTGAGCAAGAGCCGAGTGCTTTCTGAGATTGCGCCTCCACTGGCGTGGAGCTGATCCTGTAGTTCCGTGAGGGTCAGCGGTTTCGGACTGGCCATGAGAGCCGCCGAGATACGGCCGGCCATAGGGGGCCACATCAGAAAATTTGCCAGAGCAGCACCCAGCTCCTCAGTGAACTTCTGGTTCGCTGCCAATGATGACCTCCTTGACTAAGGCATAAGCGGATATTCAAATTTTACAGGAAACTGAGTTTTCGTTTTTTCTTGAAATTTCATTCTTCGGTGAGGTACCCTTTCTAAGGAAGGCAGTGACCCGCGTCACAGTCTGGCTTGGATAAAGCACTTCTGCCCTTGGGAAGGGGAAAACACCATGAGCACCTGGAAATACGTTGTCGTAGGTGGGGGATCGGCCGGCGCGACGTTCGCGGCACGTCGCGCAGCAGCCGGAGACAAAGTATTACTGCTTGAAAGTGGTCCGGATTATCGAGCCGAAGAGCTGCATGAGGCTTGGCGCAGCCCCAATCCGCTCAAAGCCCTGGTCGACCCGATCGCTTGTGAGGGAATGATGTATCCAAAACTGCTGGCTAAGCGGACACCAAAGCAGGAACCGGCGCCATATTGGCGCGGTCGGGGGGTTGGTGGTAGTTCAGCCATTAACGGTCAGATTGCGATTCGTCCCCCAGCGGAAGATTTCGATAATTGGGCCGCTGACGGTTGCGACGGGTGGAGCTGGTCAGAAGTATTGCCTTATTTTAGGAAGCTGGAGCACGACGCGCAGTTTGGTGAGGAGTCACATCACGGTAACGCGGGTCCGATCCCGATCTATCGCGCAGGTGAGGAGACATGGGGACCAGCGGATCGTGCATTGGCAGATGCTGCCCAAGAAATGGGGTTGCAGTGGGTAGAAGATATTAATTCGCCCTCTGGTTCCGGCGTTAGCGTATACCCGATCAATTCGCGTAATTTGCGTAGAGTCTCGGTCAACGACGCATACATTGAGCCGCAGCGGGGGAATCCTAATCTCACCGTGCGCGGTGGGTCGACTGTGGATAGGGTTCTTTTCCGCGCTAACAGGGCAATTGGAGTGCGGATTATCACCGATGAAGGGGCAGTGGAGGAATACGGTGAGGAAATCATCCTCGCTGCAGGTGCTGTGCATACTCCACCGATACTGATCCGTTCGGGAATCGGACCTGCCGCTGTTTTGGAGCGCCTGTCGGTCCCGGTGCGCAGGGAACTTCCGGTGGGCGAAGGGTTGCAGGATCATCCAATGATTGCTGTGGGCATTTTACTGGGGAGGAACACCCCACCAGTGACCGTCGAAGACAGGCATACGAACATAGCCGCCCGGTTTAACAGTGACGATCCGGATGGCTGCCGTAATGATCTAATGCTCGTGTCTATGAACCAGAACGTGCTGGCGATGGAAAGTGCCGACACCTCGCATGGGGCCGCAGCGATTGGTATTTGGCTCAACCAGGTGCATTCACGGGGCCGAGTTGAAGTGACTTCAGTCGATCCTTTGGAGCAGCCATTCGTGGATGAACGCATGCTCACGGACGTACGTGACATACGCAGGTTACGTCAGGGGGCTCAATTCCTTGCACGGCTCTGTACGACTGCTCCAGTGCGCGCGATTTCCGCAGTGCCTGTAGAACAAAGCGCTGAGGAGTTCTATACAGCTATTGCTTCGAATGACGAGAGACGAATTGATGAATTCCTGCGGTCACGCGTCGCTGATACACAGCATGCCACCAGCACTTGCCGCATGGGCAGGGAAGAAGATCCCCGCAGCGTCGTCAATCCCGAATGCAAGGTCATCGGATTCGAGGGACTTCGCGTGATTGACGCTTCGATCTTCCCCTCGGTTCCAAGGGCCAACACCCATCTGGCCACGGTCGCCATCGCCGAAGCAATGGCCGATCGTGTTATCCCTAAAGAAGAAAGCACATCGAAAGGTCTGGAAAATGCTGAAGCTTAGTAACTTCATTGGCGGGCAATGGCAGGGATCCGTCTCGGGCAGGACGCTGCAAGCTGCTGCTTCAGATGATGGATCGATTTTCGCAACATTTCCCGCTAGCAGCTTCGATGAGGTAAACCGCGCTGTGAGTTCGTCGCGTGGCGCCCAAAATCAATGGGTATCCCTGCCGCTAGATGAACGACTGGCAATGCTGCGCAAGTTCGCTGATCGGATCGAGTCGCGCGCTGAGGAGATCGCACGGGAAGAACAGCGTGAAATGGGCAAGCCGATCGCAGTCGCACATCAATTCCTTCAAGCCGGCCTGAGTGCTTTCCGGGCAGCCTTAGAGGATGGGGGGAATTATCCGTTCCACACCAGTATCAAGGGCGCCAACGGAACTACAGAGATCAACCGTAGCGCCTTAGGAGTCGTAGCCCAGATTGTCCCGTGGAATTTCACAGTGGCACAGATCTTAGTCAACCTCGGCCCGTTGCTTGCCTCCGGCAATACTGTGATCATCAAGCCTTCTGAGAAAGCCACCCCTTCAGCATGCATCCTGTTCGAGGAAAATCTGCTGCCATCTGGAGTTCTGAATCTTGTGCTGGGCGACGGGCAGGCGGGAAAGGCCCTAGCTGCTCACACAGACATAGATCTGGTAGTTTTCACCGGTTCGATTGCCACCGGTCGCAAGATTGCGCAAGCTGCCGGAAGCAATCTGAATCGGTCCATTTTGGAGCTGGGCGGCAAAGACGCGGCGATTGTTGATGTCGGAGTCGATGTGGAATCGGTAGCCATGGACGTGGCAGCAGGCTCATTTCTCAACAGCGGACAGATCTGCACTTCCATGGAACGCATTTACGTTCATCAGGACATTGTCGAAAGTTTCCTTCCAGCTCTTGTTGAAGCCAGCAAGATCTTCGCTGAGGGTGGCCGAATGGCAATTGGCCCAATGGTCGACAATGATCAGGCGAGGATAGTGGCCGAACATGTGTCCGACGCTGTTGCGCTTGGAGCCGAAGTGATTGCCGGAGGTATCCCTACAGAGGTGAATGGTAATCATTTCCCGCCCACGGTTCTTACCGGGATCACCGGAAACATGCTAATTGCGCAGCAGGAGACTTTTGGGCCGGTTGCTCCAATAACAGTCGTTGACTCATTTACCACCGCACTAGAACTGGCCCGTGAGAGTGAATATGGGCTGGCTGCCACGGTTTACAGTAATAATGCGGAAAATTTGGCTGCGGCCCGTGACATCGAAGCGGCAGTGATCTGGATTAACGGTTGGCAGGCAAGCGATGGCATCCGTCAGGCCGAACCGGCTCGATCTAGTGGCATGGGCGCGATGGGCGGCACCCTTTCCTATGACGCGGCCACACGGCCCACAACAGTATTCGTACCCCATGAAGGCGGACGGCCATGAGTACTGTAATCCGCCCCGAGAAGGTGTTCGACGGAGAAACTTTCCTTCCTAGCGGGACCGAAGTACTCATTGACGGTGGACAGATCAGGGAAGTAGGACCAGGACTCGTCGCAGACGACATCGTGGAACTACCAAACTGTACACTGACACCGGGATTAATTGATTGTCATGTGCACCTCACTATCGATGGTATTAATCCCCTCGCGCAACTGACCGAACCGTTTTCACTGCAGTTCTATACAGCTGCCGACACATTACGACGCACCCTAGATTTGGGTATCACTACAGTACGCGACGCGGCCGGAGCCGACGCCGGAATCAAACGAGCCATTGAACTCGGATTGGTCGAGGGGCCCGATATGCGTATTGCAGTCAATATATTGAGTCAAACTGGTGGCCATTCGGATGGTGTGACCCCTTCAGGCGCCGTACATCACCTGCTGCCTGAGCACCCAGGCCGACCAGCCCCTGTCGTGGACGGTGTTGAGGAGATGCGCAAGCGCGTGCGCGAACTGCAGCGTGCAGGTGCCGATGTCGTCAAGATCTGCACTAGCGGTGGCGTCTCATCAGTGACCGACAATCCACATCATGCACAATTCAGCATGGACGAACTAGAAGCTTGCGTCCGAGAGGCGAAGTCCGGACAGACACCAGTCATGGCCCACGCGCAAGGTAAACAAGGAATTATCAATGCAATCCGCGCTGGGGTCAGGTCAATTGAGCATGGCGTCTATGCTGATGACGAGTGCTTCCAGCTGATGATAGAGCATAACGTGTGGCTCGTGCCGACGCTTCTGGCCCCTGTAGCACTGAACCGGATGATCGACGCCGGCGCTTCGGTAGCAGATGAAGTTGCACGCAAATCACGCGAAGCTGGCATCGCTCATGCTGCCATGATCAAGCAAGCGGTCAAAGCCGGAGTCAAAATCGCGATGGGAACTGATGCGGGACTTTTCAAGCACGGAATAAATCTAGAGGAGCTCCAGCTCATGCAAAGGGCCGGGATGAGCCCCGAAGCTGTGCTGCATGCCTCCACCCAGTCCGCTGCCCAGTTACTCGGGTTCGACGATCGCGGTGCTATTCGGCCAGGACTCCGAGCGGATTTGGCCGTCTTCCGCGGGGATCTGACATCCTTTGAAGGATTGTCTTCACGGGTTGCAGGAGTATACAAAAGCGGACGAAAGGTCCGCTGAACAGCGGCTCCGGGCTAAAACCGCGCGCGTACTGCGGCCCGGAGCCGCGGGGAAACTGCGCGCCCGGGAGAAGAAGCAGCTGTATCTGCGTTACTTTGAGCAGCACAGTCAGCAGCGTACCGGGGAAGGGATGAGGGTGTCCCCGGTTTGCGAGTGAAAAAGGGGTCGGTCGCGTCTCATTTTGGTCAGCCAATCGAAGGACGCACACCCATGATGATGAAGTTTAAGAAGCTACTAGTTTTAGCGGTAGCAGTCGTGGCGTTGTTGGTTGGTGTTACCGTCAATTCTCCAACACAAAGTGATACTGATGCCGGTGGACTGTGGCCTTATAAAGCCTCCGTTACGAATCCAGCTGGTGGGCTCTGGCCATACTAAGAGGGATTTGATCCCCGGTAAGCGATGAACCTTGTCCAGTAACATCAGCAGCCGGGAGGCAAATCTCCGCGTCGATGTGGCTACCGACTAAAGTCCGTAGGATACGGCTCCCTGAAAGTTGAACCGCAAAAGTCAACAACTTTCAGGGAGCATTTTCATACGTGCACCAAGCACACTATCCGAGTATCAACTCTCAGGGAAAGCTCTTTGTGCTGGGGTTAGCCTGACCCTTCTATGGGTTCTGTCAAGGGACCAGCACGCGTAGCCGACGAAAAACTTTCCGAACGATGTACCGTTTCAGCACCCGTTTGATTTCCCGGTAGCTCAGCCCCTCAGCCTTGCGTTTCTCCACGTAGTCCTTGGTCTGAGGATCGAACTGCATCCGTACCTTGGCAATGACGTCCACCGCTTGATTCAGCATCCTGTCACCATGCCGATTAAGCCGGTGCCGTACCGTGTTCCCGGAGGATGCCTGCAACGGAGCGACCCCAGCCATAGACGCGAATGCCGCTTCAGAATGTACTCTGCCTGTGTGCGAGTAAGCGATCAGGATCCACGCAACAGTCACCGGCCCGTACCCGAACTCGGCG
Organism: Glutamicibacter sp. AOP12-B1-11; assembly: GCF_052379245.1. Taxonomy (NCBI): domain Bacteria; kingdom Bacillati; phylum Actinomycetota; class Actinomycetes; order Micrococcales; family Micrococcaceae; genus Glutamicibacter; species Glutamicibacter sp. AOP12-B1-11. The sequence continues at coordinate 217,101 of NZ_JBQSYL010000001.1, forward strand.
GCCAGCCCGGGGGCCATCTGCTCATCCAATTCAGCCATTTGTGTCTTGTTTGCGGCCAGTAGCTTGTCGGCGTCAAGCACCGCCGTGGCCAAGCGACTGGCCTCAGCCCTCGCGTAGCGTTGCGCTACCGAATCGGTGGGGTGCTCACGCCAGGCGCTGATCTGTTTGACCTGCATGTCAGTGAGTGCTTTACGCGCATCAACACCGAGGTCGATTTCTCGTGCCAGAGCCGTCAGGGCATTGCGGTTCCGGGTGCGTTCAGCGTCGATGCGTTCGCGGCTGGCAACCAGTACGTTCAACGCTGAGCGCGTGCCTTCGGCGCGGGGCGTAAGCAGACGCTCGGTGTCCTGATAAAGAATGCCCATGGCCGCTGCGGTGGCGTCGATCTCGTCGGTCTTGCCCACCCTGGCACGGGCCTGTCTACGTGGTGGTGGCTGCTGTGCAGGGGTGGGAACTTGCCGTGGCCCATGGTCGCCCCCTGGGCGGGTTCCAGCTCCCGGCCGGGGCGATGGCATGCCGGCGTCATGTTCGTGGCGATGTTGTTGGTGTTGGCGGTAATGTTCTCCCTGGTCGGAACCACTTTCCCTGGTGGCGGTCCGGCCTCCGTGGTCCCGCCAATTCCCCCATGCGGCAGGACCCGGCAGGGCGTCTTCCACGCTCAAGAGGCGCCCCGCTATTGTGACCGGCGGGGGCGCCTCTCCCATTACATTCCCTTCCGGGTCCGGTTCCCTGTCAAGACACGTGGGGAAGGGCCCGGGTACGGGGAGCACGTGGGGCAGTCGGGTGTTGATGGTCGATGGGCCGGTGCGGAGAACCCCTTCTACTCACTTCGTGGAGGCAGGTTGGGGCGGCTGGTTGGGTTTGGCTATTTGGCTGAGATTGTCTCCGGGGTCCTTGTCGAGGGGCGATTGGTTTTGTTGCCGTTGGTGAGGAATCCGATGAGCAACATGGCAGCCAGGGAGGCGAGGAGTCCGTAGGCGACGTAAGGAATGTCGGTGTCCAGGGCTTGGGCGATGGCGGCGGCGACGACTCCGGCGACGACTCCGGCGATGCCTGTTGCCGGGTGTGCCAGGCGGGTCTTGCGCAGGGCGAAGCCGAGGAAAATGGGGAAGAACAGACCCACGGCAGAGTACCCGTAGGAGGCTACGACCCAGCCCAGGGCGTTGGGGAAGGCGAGGGAGAGGACCAATGCGGCGGCGAGGACGAGGACCGAGAGGATCCGGGACAGCGAGAGGATCCGTGCCGGGGTGGCTTCGTGTTTGGCGTAGGACTTGTAGATGTCCTGGGTGATGTTCACGACCACGGACTGCACTGCGCTGGTGACGGTGGAGAGCAGGGTCGCGCAGATGAAGGTCGAATACAACACGCTGAGCAGTAGCGGCATGTCCGCGATGATGGACCCGGCGGCGTCTTCGGGGTTCTTCAGGTCCGGGTTCGTGGCGAAGGCGGACATCCCCAGGATCGCCGCGTAGACCTTGGTACCGAGCAGCAGGATGGCGGTGCCGATGAGGGAGATGACGACGGTGCGCAGGGAGTTCGCGGCGTAGATGCGCTGGAAGTACATCTGGTTGGTCATGGTTCCGGGCATGATGGACATCGCCCAGAGTCCGATGGTCAGCAGCCCCGGGGCGATGAATCCGTGCCAGCCGATCTTCTCCGGCGTCGCCGCAGCGGCCATTTCGGTCCATCCTCCCGCGGAGCTGACGGCGTAGATCCCCACGGCGACGGCCATCACGAGCATGAGGCCTCCGAAGATCGCGTCGGTCCAGGCCACCGAGGTAAGTCCGCCGGGCAGGACGAAGAGCAGGCCGATGAATGCGAAGACCACTGCAAGGACGACGGTGTTGACGCCGGTGAGGTGGTGGAAGAGGTTGGCAAAGGCCACGAGCTGGGTGCAGAGCCAGCCGAAGGGAACGACCATGGTCATGATGGTGACCGCGGTCATCAGGGCGCGCTGGTTGCCGTAGATATTCTTGATGGTGTCTGGCAAGCTGACGAATTCGTGTTGGCGTAGCCATTTGGCCAAGAAGAGCAGGGCCAGGACGCCGCCGGCGGTGAAGAGGCCGTAAGTGACCACACCCCACCCGAATTCGTAACCAAGGCCGACCTGGGCCACGAGCATGCCGCCGCCGGATGCGGTGGCGAATTGGGTGAGCACGACGACCGGCAGGGGAAGGGCGCGGCCACCGACCGACCATCCCTCGGCGCTTTTGACCCGCCGGCTGATCCAGATGGAGAAGACGACGGTGAGTCCAAGGACCAGGCAGTTGGCCAGGATGATCAAGACAGAGCTGTTCATGGGGTCTCCGAAGGTACGACTGGGGAACGGCCATGGGGCATGGCCGGTCAAGGATGTGGGGGAGGGGCCGCCGGCCTTGGGGGCGGCGGTATATTTGTGGCGCCCTCGATCGACGCGGACCCGTTGCGGGTGCCGTTGAGTGGTGCTTGAGGGACCGGGTCGGGGCCTAGTGGTTGAAGATGGCCCGGCAGCGGTCGCCGCGGAAGGTGGTCTTGCCGACCACGACGGTATTGCCTTCGCTGTCCGAGCCGATGCGGGTGAGCATCATGCCCAGGGCTGGGTCATCCGTGTAGTCGAGCGTGCGGGCATCGGATGCTTCAATGACGACGGGTTCGAGGGTGGCCTGGTATTGGACGATGGAGATGCCGGCGTCCTGCCGGAGGATGTCCAGCAAAGGCAGTGACAGATCCGTTTCGCGGATTCCGGGGAGCAGGGTTTCGGCCAGGTAGGACGATTCCAAGGCGACCGGATCGGAGCCGATATAGCGCAGCCTGCGGATGCAGGTCACCGCTGCCCCTGCCGGGATTCCCAGCATGGCGGCCTCGGCGCCCGCTTCGGTGATGCGATCCACCGAGAGGGGCTCGTGCCGTGAATCGGCCAGGGCGGTGAACCTGAGGTCCAGGACGTTCATGTCGTGTTTCCTGGTTGAAACGAAGGTCCCTTTGCCCTGTTTGCGGCGCAGATACTGTTGGTTGACCAGTGAGAGCAGTGCCTGCCTGACCGTGGAGCGGCTGATCCCGTAGCGGTTGCTCAGGACCAGTTCACCCTCGAGTTGTTCCCCGGGGGGCCACTCGCCGGATTCGATCTTGCGGATGAAGATCTTCTGCAGCTGGTGGTGGAGCGGCTCTGCGCTGGTTTCATCCAGCATCGCATCGGTCAAACTAGGGCCTACCTTTCGTCCAAGGCCATCATACGGTAGGCGAGTTCATGGCGTGCCTCCTTCCAGTGTTCGGTGCGTGCCGTGAGGTTCTTTTCGTCTTCGGCCAGCTGAGCGGTCAGCCGGTCGAGTTGGCGGTGGACCTCGGCGGGGGCTGGGCCTCCGTGGGTTGTCCGGTGGGCGACGTTCCGGGTGGGGTCCAGGGCGCTGTCCAGGTCGGTGGGGGAGACCACCAGTGCCTGGGGCAGGAAGCGCAGGGAGATGTTGGCGATCATGTCCGCGTCGATGTCCTGGGCGGTGAGCCGATGGTCCAGGCAGTGGGCGACCAGTGCGCCGACCAGATGGTGTGCGGTGCGGAAGGAGATGCCGTGGCTGCGGACCATGACGTTTGCCAGTTCGGTGACGCAGCTGAAGTTCGTTGCCGCCCGGGCCCCCATGGCCGTGGTGTTGAAGGTGATGTTCTCCAGGGTGTGTTCGAAGAGTTCCAGGGCGGTCGAGGCCTCCGTGACGCCGTCCCAGACGAATCGGAGTGCCTCCACGCTTGATTCCCGGGAGTGGGAATACGCGCTGCTCTTCAGGGCGCCTTGTGCCGAGACCCAACAGGCCTGCAGATGCGCGGATTTGGCCTTGATGTGCTCGAGGGTGACGGGGTTCTTCTTCTGCGGCATGATGCTGCTGGTGACCGCGACCGAGGCATCGACTTCCACATATCCGAACTCGTCGGTGGCCCAGATGTATAGGTCCTGGGCGAAGCGTCCGAGGTTCGAGGTCATGATCGCCAGCGTGCCGAGGGCCTCGAGCATGTAGTCCCTGGAGGCGACGCCGTCGAGGGAGTTTCCCATGCTGGACGGGAAGCCGAGAAGACGCGCGGTCAGTGCGCGGTCGATGGCGAAGGTGGTCGAGGCCATGGCGCCGGAACCCAGCGGACCCTCATCCGCCCCGTCCAGGGCCGCCGCCAACCTGCGGTGATCGCGCTCCAAGGCGTGCAACGCTGCGGCCAGGTAGTGCGCCACCGTGATCGGTTCCGCGCCCTGCAGGTGCGTGTAGCCGCTCATGACGTGGTCCAGGTGCCCTGCCGCAATCGTGTGGAGGCTCCGGCGCAGGGAAACGAGCCGTTCGCCGGCAGCGGCCAGTTCCCGGCGCATGCGCATGCGGGCCACGGTGGCGAGCATGTCGTTGCGGCTACGGGCCGTGTGAAGTTGGCCTCCCGTCTCCTGTCCGGCCAGGCGGATTAGTTCGGCCTCGATGTTGAAGAACAGGTCCTCCAGACTCGGGTCGATCGGCAACCGACCCGGGCCTGCGTCCCGGATGGTCTCCAGAGCCCGGGCCAGCCTGCCTGCGGTCTCTGCGGTGATGATCCCCGTGTCGGCGAGCATCACCAGATGGGCCGCGTTGACCTCCAGGAAGAAATCGAAGTGGGCTTCCAGGTCTTTTTCCAATCCTGGTTCGATGATCAGGCGCCGGACTACTTCGTCCGGGGTCTTTTCGAGCCGTCCCGTCATATGGACTCCTTAGATAACTTGTACGTACATCCGTACATCATGATTTAGATTACACAGAAGGGTAATGAGAGGTCAAGGGGCGTCCGCCGGGTGCCGGGCCGACCACAGGCCGGACCTGCTTGTAACAAGGTCAGAATGACGCAGGCGAAACGGCTGGCAGGGGTTCGCGGAGGGCAGGACGGACGGATGTCTAAGAAGAGCAAATGGATGCTTCCGCCGTGTGGGGAGGGCAAGCCGAATTCTCCTGGGCCGTACCGAAACTTATTGCGCTGCGGGTCGATGTCGGAACCAGGTTTCCTGCCATGATCACCTCACAAGGAAAAGTCCTGCTTGCCGCCCTCCCGCCCGAGGAAGCATTGAAGGTAATTGCCGAACCATCGCGCTCGGGGCTGCCCGAGAAAGAGCGGCTGCCCGACGGGCAGATCCTTCAGATCCTCGCCCAAGTCAGGGAACAGGGCTGGGCACTGGCAGACGAGGAATTGGCACCGGGGGTCCGTTCGATTTCCGTCGGTGTGGCCGATGGTCAAGGTGTCGTGCGAGCGTCGATGAATGTAATCGTGCATGCCCACGAAACCAGCGTCGAAAAGCTGGTCGGCGAGTACCTGCCCCTGCTCAGAACTGCTGCCCAAGAGACTAGTGCGGACTGGGCAATGTACCAGTCCCGGCCGGTAAAGGTCATTCAATGATGAAATGAAACCGGCCCGCGGCAGGACCCAGTATCTCAGGTGCCCATAACCGTTTTACCGTTGAATGGCCAGAAGCCGTGCGGCTGGGTCACTCGCTGGAAGCCGCGTCTCTTGCCTGTCCGCCGCAAAGCGGGGTGGAACGACCAAGGCCTACGTGTGGGCTCCCCTCAGGAATGGGGTCCTTGCGGTGGCTGCGGGTGCAACCGGGAAATTCTGCAGTTCGGCTTAAAGCCCGCGTGCCTCTGCTAGGCAATCTTGGATTTCCGGCACGGCTTCGACGGTGAGACCCAGCGGGCGGTGCATCCTGGCAATGCCGGCAAGTCGACAAACAATATTGATGATGGTTTACATAATCAGAATTATCGGCCTAGCGATAGCCAGGGTAAAAGTAGTTGCGCAAACTCCCGTCAACCGCTGATTCGAAGGTCAGTAATGGTACCTAGCTTGCAGAATTGTCAAGGCGCGGTCATCGGCGATATAGATCAGCCGATTCGCTTCGTCGATGCGGCGCGACCAAGCGCCCGCTAGGGCATGCTTCAGCGGTTCGGGTTTGCCGATGCCTTCAAACGGATCATCGCGCAGCACATCTTCGATGAGCGTATTGATGCGCTTAAGGGTCTTGCGGTCTTGAGTTTGCCAATAGAGGTAATCTTCCCAGCCCTCGGCAGTCCAGATAAGTTGTCTGTCGCTCACGGATCAACAAGTCCGCGTTCTAGCGCCTGGCCATCACGTGCCGCTTCAAGAGCAGAGAGCAGGCGCACCGCATTCTTAGGTGAGCGCAGAAGATAGCTCGTTTCAACGAGAGAATCGTATTCATCTTTCGACATGAGCACCGCAGATCCACGCTTGGACATGATCTCCACTTCGGTGTGATCAAGATTCACTCGTTCAATGAGACCAAACAGGTCACGACGCGCTTCGCTGGTTGTGATTGCCATACCGCCTCCTAGTGGTACTAGATATGGTACCACTGAATGGATGGTTCCACTCGGTTGCCGATTGCCGGACTCGTTCAAACCTTCTAGCTTCTATCCGCCGTGCTTATTGTGCCTGGATATCCATAGCCAGAGGACTTTTCGGACCTGCTTCAAGCTTGTATTCAAAAGCTTGGCCGCAGTTCCCGGCGAGTTCTAACGGTCGTTGCAACTCCTGATTTATCAGGGTGTTGCAACTGTGAGAGTTACTTGTAGCTGATCTACGTCTCACAGGCAGGAAAGGAATCGGCCCAATGAATTGTGGGCTTATTGCTTACGCGAGAGACGTGGTTACGGGAAGTTGATTTCTAGTTATTCCCCGAATTTGGTAGCGAGCGTTTGGTATTTGTCTCTGAACTGTTGTTCAGTTCCTTCATGTTGGGCGGTGAGCATCATGCGATTGTTTCCTGTCACGAAGTGGCAGGTCATGATGTTGTCGTAGGTGTCCTATGGTTCGCATACTTTTCCGAGGCGTTCTGCGAAATATTCTTTATCCGCTGACAAATCTACGTCGGTATTTTTGAGCAACGCGATACGGATGACACCGCCGGTAATCGTCATTGAGAGATCGCGGTTATTGCATTCGCCTTCGGCGGAGGGAAGCTGATGCTTTGCTTCTAAGTAGTGAAAGAATCCGAAATATTCTGTCTCTGTAGACATTTCTTCCTGCGCAGGGGTTCCCGTACAGAAGCAACTGGCTTCTGCCTCTTATTGGGTGACGAACTCGTAGCCGTCGATGGTCTTTGGAGCTTTCGAGTTGAGTTGTGTTCCTGTTTCAACGAGGGGGCTTATGCAACCGG